>JAPLFI010000178.1 GCA_026390755.1 Ignavibacteriota bacterium | reverse complement strand
TGTTAAGTGTTAAGTGTTAAGTGTTAAGTGTTAAGTGTTAAGTGTTAAGTGTTAAGTGTTAAGTGTTAAGTGTTAAGTGTTAAGTGTTAAGTGTTAAGTGTTAAGTGTTAAGTGTTAAGTGTTAAGTGTTAAGGTGAATTATTTTATAAATTATTTTCTATTATGGCAAGGGCAATTTTGATATTTCTTGCATTAATTTTTCTTCCTGCTTTGCAAAGTGAATCACAGGTCGTAAAGCCTGATGATTACCTTTCAAATGCAATGGGGGATACGGCATATATATCGAAACTTATTCAGACTGCATGGGATAACAACCCTTCTAACAGGGTATTTGAAAGCAGGGTAAGAATTGCGGAAGATGAAGTTTCACTTAAGAAAAATTCATGGTTCAACACTCTCAGCCTGAATTTTCAGTATTTTCCGCCGTTCGTAAACGAAGTTGCGAATAATAATATTGACTATCGCTTCGGCGTAGGAGTCTCTTTTAATTTCGGAGCGCTTTTTACAATACCATTGCAGATTTCTCAGACAAAAGAAAGGATGAATATAGATAATTACAATCTATTACTACAGAGAAATTTTATCAGAGCCGAAGTTACCAGGCGTTATTCCACTTATATAACGAGCTTGAAAATTCAGAAAATCAATAATAACGCGTTTGAGGACGTCTTATCATCAATTGTTCTTATAAAGTATAAATTTGAGAAGGGGGAAGAAACGCTCGATAATTACAATAAAGCTCTGAGCGCTATGTCTGAGAAAGCAGTAACAAAGGTTAAAAGCGAAGGAGATGTAATATTAGCCAAAGCATCGCTTGAAGAATTGCTCGGGAAGAAATTAGAGGAAATAGAATAAATGGATTTAATACAGTTTATAAGAGTCCTTTTAAAAAGAAAAAACATATTAATTGTTGTCCCGCTGATGACGGTTATTATCACCTATTTCCTTACGAGAAATCTGCCTGATGTTTATTCATCGGAAGGTCAGATTGCTACGGGGCTGACCGATGAATCAAAGATTCAGATTAATAAAGAAGAGGACAAAGAATCCGAAATAAAGCAGAGGTTCAGCAACATAATTGAGTTAATGAAATCAAAAATTATAATTGACATGCTTTCTTATAATCTCGTGATTCATGACCTCACCGAGCCGTTTCCTTTCCGAAAACCCGGAAAACTCGTGCTTGAAACGACACCCGAGGGAAAAGAAAAAGCAGTCAGGACTTTCAGGCTTAAGCTCGATTCTGCCCAGTATCTTCAGTACAATAATCCCCATGAAAAAGGGATGATAGCTCTTATCAAGAGCATGGGATACGATGAAGAAGCTTTATCGCCGAAACTGAAAGTCGCGCGCTTAGAGAACAGCGATTATATTTCCGTAAAATTTGAATCCGAGAATGCGGAGCTGTCGGCTTATGTTGTTAACACATTATGCGCAATTTTTATTGATTACTACAGGAAAATAAATAAAGGAAAATCAATTCAGGCGTTATCGTTCTTTGCGCGGCTTGTGGATGAGAAAAAGCGCGAACTTGATGAATATATAGACATACTTAAGAATTACAAAATAAAAAACAGGGTTATAAACCTGTACGAGCAGACAAAGTCCATTGACGGACAGATAGCCGCAATGGAAATGAGGCGCGAGGATATAAATAAAAATGTCGCCGGATTTACGGCGGCGCTTAAGGAAATAAACGGAAAGCTGACCGATAATGAAAAAAAGTTTCTGGAGTTTGATATAAGTCCGTACAGCAATGAAATTATATCGCTTAAGGACAAGCTTAAGGAATTATCCGACAGGACGGTATTAGACGACAGCCAGGTGCTGAGGGACTCCATCAGCCGGACCAGAAGCAGGCTTGATAAGGAAGTTAAACGGTTTTCGGATGAATACACCGTTAATCCGAACGCGCCGAAACAGGACCTTGTATTAAAAAGAATTAATTATGAAGTTGACCTGGAAGTAGCAATATACAATGTCAAATCCATTGATAAAGAAATACAAAGGTTAAAGACTAAATTCGATATTTACACTCCGCTTGACGGTACGATAAAAGCCATGGAAATGGATGTTGACGTTGCCGCAAAAGTATATCTTTCATTGCTATCCAGATTAAACGAAGAAAAGCTGAAAAATAACATCGAAGCAGTATTACAGCAGACACAGTATGGAGAGCCCGGAGCGCCGCAGCCGTCGAAAAAGATGATTCTCATAATTCTCTCGGCGCTGATAAGCTTCGTGCTCTGTGTTGTTATACTGTTTATACTCGAATACATAGACCTTACTATCAAAACTCCTAAAAAGTTTCTACTGCTCACAGGGCTTGGGATGCTTGGTTATCTTAATCTTTTAAAGAGCAAAAAGCTTGACCTTAAACACATATTCTCGACGGAAGATTTATCATACGAGTTTGACACATTTAAGCAATTACTCAGGTCATTGCGATATGAACTTCTTGATGTTTTACAGGATAATAAAATACTGCTTTTTACATCTACTTCCGAAGGAGACGGAAAAACACTAACCATAATAAGCCTTTCATATTCTTTCGCAATAGCCGGTAAAAAGGTTCTCATTCTCGATGCAAATTTCATGAATAATTCGTTAACCGATAATTTCGGCGCGAAACCGATGCTTGAAGAATTCCTTTCGGGAAAAGCATCGAAAGAAGATTCTGTCAGCAGTACATCAATTGAAGGCATAAGCATAATCGGATGCCGCGGCGGAATTTACTCGCCGATAGAAATCACCGATTATACATCTATGAAAGCGAAATTTCATGATTTAGCGGCTGATTATGATCTGATATTCATAGAAGGTCCTGCCCTGAATAAATACAGCGGCTCGAAAGAACTGTTCAGCGTAACGGAGAAAGTTGCCGGGGTATTTTCAGCAAATAAAGTACTCGAGGAATCCGATAAGAACGGGATCAGGATACTGAAAGACCTTGATGATAAATTCATAGGAGCAATTCTCAATAATGTTGACCTTGAAAATCTGGAACAGGTTTACGGGGAGATGGATAAGAAACGAAGTGGTGTAAGAAAATTTGTGAAAAGACTTGTTAAAAGAAAATTGTTCGCAGACAAAGATATAAAAAACATAATAGTGAAATAGTTTTTATAATTTAACTGTTCTCTTATGCAGGCATTATATGCAATATTTCTGCTCTTTCAGGCATACATATCCTTTCAGCTTATATTGCCTCTGATGCTTATCGTATTATCCGCTTTCAGGAAACTTAAAAAACTTCCTTCGCAGGATTTTGGCAGGGACGGCTCGGAAACGGATTTTGCCGTTATCATAACAGCATACAAAGAAGCGGATATTGTTGTGCCTCTTGTGGATTCTCTGATAAAGCAAAAATACACGAAATATACCGTTTACGTTGTAGCGGATGAATGCGATACTTCGAAATTTAATTTTACAAACGACAAAGTAAAAGTCCTGAAACCGGATGGGAAAATCGGTTCAAAGTTTAAATCAATATTATACGCTATCAAAAATTTTACGCATGAGCACGAAGCACTTGTTATATTTGATGCGGATAATCTTGTACACCCGGAATTTCTGCGCGTGATGAACCGGTACTTTAAAGAAGGCTATAAAGCGGTTCAGGGAATCAGGCTCCCGAAGAACCTTGATACTGATAATGCGCGCCTTGACGCGGCAGGCGATATGTTTTACAATTATTACGACAGACGTCTGTGTTTTAAGGCAGGTTCCTCTTCTGCACTCGCCGGTTCCGGTATGGGATTCGACCTGAATTTATACGGGAAACTTCTGAAAAACAAGATTATCGTCGGCGGATTTGATAAAGTTCTTCAGGCGGAAATCGTAATGATGGGTTACAGGATTGCATTTGCGCCTGCGGCTGTTGTTTATGACGAGAAAGTAAGCAAGGGAGCACAGGTCGTTAAACAAAGAACAAGATGGCTGAACTCATGGTTTAAATATTTTTTAAAAGGTTTTGTGATTTTAGGAACGGGTTTTGTTAAATTTGATATCAACAGAGTGCTGTTCGGGATTATGCTTATCAGACCGCCTTTATTCATATTCACCGGTTTCTCTGTGTTTTTCCTTATAGTGAATGTTTTCATTTCTCCTTTAATAACTTTGTACTGGAGTATATTATTAATCTTATTTGCGCTAAGTTTTCTGTTTTCTATGAAGCAGGAAAAAGCTGATTCCGAAATTTGGAAATCAATGATAAAAATGCCCGTATTTGTTTTTTATCTTTTTCTGTCTCTTGCAAGAATAAGGAGGGCGAATAAAAAATTTCTGGAGACGGAGCATACAAAATTGATGTATATCGAAGATATTACGGGTAAGGAAATAATTAGTGATTAAGGTTTTTATGAAGATGAAGTAAATTCGTTTTACATTTAAATATAATTTTATGAAAATAGGAATTGAGGCACAAAGAATATTCAGAAAGAAAAAGCACGGAATGGATGTTGTTGCTCTGGAAATGATTAAGGAACTTCAAATAATTGACAAAGAAAACGAATATTGTATTTTTATTAAACATGATGAAGATAATTTATGCCTCAAAGAATCATCAAATTTGAAAATTGTTGAAGTTGAAGGAAAATCCTACCCGTACTGGGAGCAGAGATGTCTGCCGAAAGCGGCTTTAAAGGAAAAAATAAACATTTTACACTGTACGAGCAACACAGCCCCGATAAACTGTAAAATTCCGCTGATACTTACATTACATGATATTATATATCTTGAACAGAAATCTCTGATTCAGAAAAAAGGGACTTTATATCAAAAATTCGGCAACTTATACAGAAAATTTATTGTTCCGAAAATTGTCAATAAATGCAGGAAAATAATTACAGTTTCGGATTTTGAACGGAACAGGATTATTAATCAATTAGGACTTAATGAGAGCAGGGTAATAACCGTTTACAACGGTATAAGTAAGCATTTCAAGCCTGTTACCGATAAACTGCTGTTAAATAAAGTCGGTTTAAAATATAATTTGCCGGAAGATTTCATTTTCTTTCTTGGCAATACCGATCCGAAGAAAAATGTGGCAGGTACTTTAAAAGGATATGCTTTGTATTTGAAAGAATCCGGGAACAATATTCCGTTAGTAATGCTGGATTACAAAAAGGAATCTCTTGAAAAAACTCTTTCTGAAATTAATGAAACTCAGATAGCTGATAAAATTATTCTTCCCGGATATGTGTATAACATCGATTTACCCGCGATATATTCTTTATCGAAAATATTTTTATATCCGTCTTTAAGAGAAAGTTTCGGTATCCCTCCGCTTGAAGCTATGGCTTGCGGAACCCCGGTACTTGCATCGAACACTTCTTCAATTCCTGAAGTGACGGGTGATGCGGCATACATGGTTAATCCCTTTAAGCCGGAAGAGATTGCATCCGGGATAAAAACTTTATTAAATGATTTTCTGCTCCGCGAAGAACTTATTAAACGGGGATTCGTCCGGGCATCTTTGTTTTCCTGGCTGTCAACAGCCGAATCTGTTTTAAAAATATATAATTCATTAATTGATGATATTTTAAAAGATGAAAAACTTCAGCAATAATAATATTGATGTAATTGTACTGGCTCTTCCTCGCTGGGAAGGAACGTATTCATCTACTTCCTTTTCTTTTGCTAAAGAGCTTTCAAGAAACAACAGGGTATTTTACATTGATAATCCTTATACGTTTAAGGATTTTTTGCAATTAAGAAAAACTCCGGCAATATTGAAGAGGAAAAAAGCATTGCTTTACGGAAAGAGCAACTATTTTAAAATTGATGACGAATACCCGAATTTAACCGGAGTTGTAACAAAATTAACACTTCCTGTTAATTTTCTGAAAAAGGGGTCATTGTATAACACACTTTCAGGATTAAACGATAAAATAGTCTTTTCGGCAATCAGGAAGTTAATTAATGATTATAATATAAAAAACTTCATATACATAAATTCATTTAATCCGTTTTACGGAATTGATTTCCCGAAAGACATCAATCCTGAGCTGAAAATATATCAAAGTGTTGATGAAATAAGAGGAGAGCCGTACATTGCCCGTCACGGAGTATATCTCGAAAACGAAATTGTAAGAAAATATAACTTTACGATAACAACATCTAAAGAGCTTGCAAGATTAAAATCATCCGTTTCGAAGTACGTATATTATTTACCGAATGCCGCTGATATAAATATTTTCAAAAAAGCGTTAGACCCGGATATTAAAAAGCCGAAAGAAATTGAGAACGTGAACAGGAAGATTATCGGATATACTGGTAATATAGGGCTCAGGATAGACTACGAATTATTAAAAAAGACGGCGCAAACACATAAAGATAAAGTATTGTTGATGGTAGGTCCGAAAGATAAACTTAATTTTACGGATAACGGATTGGATAAGCTGGAGAATGTTATTTTTACGGGCTCTAAAAACATACTCGAACTGCCGTCTTACCTGAAGTATATTGACTGCGCAATAATACCTTTTGAAAAAACAGAACTTACAAAAAGTATTTATCCGCTGAAAATAAACGAATATCTCGCGGCAGGTAAACCCGTTGTAATGACAGATTTCTCGGATTTATCGGAATTCAGCAATGTTGCTTATATTTCCGGGACACAGGAAGAATTTTTAAGCGATATACAATCAGCAATAGACACTGACAGCAGTGATAAAGTATTACAAAGAGTTAAAACTGCCGAGGGTAATACATGGGAAAGCAGGGTAATTCAGTTCTGGCGGTTTGTTGAAGAATATTTAAATACCATACAATCATGAGCATAAAGAGCAGTCTGAAGTCAAATCCTAAGTTGAAAAGTATTATTCATTTTCTGCTGATTCCCAGTAATCAGGCAAGACCCAGATTATGGGTAAAATACTTTGTAAATCCTTTTATACATCATAAAGGTAAAAAAGCTTTAATCAGAAGAAGAACAAGGATGGATATATTACCGTTTAATAAATTTTCTATAGGTGATAATTCAACCATAGAAGATTTCTCAACAATCAATAACGGAGTGGGAGATGTTATTATCGGAAGCGGGACAAGAATAGGGATGTCTAATGTTATAATAGGACCGGTCACAATAGGTAATAATGTTATACTTGCTCAGAATATAGTACTATCGGGTCTGAACCACGGTTACGAGGATATAAACACTCCTCCGAGGCTTCAAAAAGTAACAGTGAATCCTATCGTAGTAGAAGACGATGTCTGGATAGGCGCAAATGCATTGCTTGCGGCGGGAGTTAATATAGGAAAACACACCGTGAGTGCCGGGGGCAGTGTTGTTACAAAGAGCGTTCCTCCTTTTTCGGTTGTCGCGGGAAATCCCGCAAAACTAATAAAGAAATACAATTTTGAAATAAATAAATGGGAAAGGGTGTAATTTATTGAACTCGGGCCGCAAATATTATGAAAAACCCGAATCCGGCGAAAACTCGCCTGAATATCAAAGGCTTGAAAGAATTAAGGAAAAAGTTATACTTGCCTTTTGTTTTGTGACATTATTTTATTTCTTCATCAAAGTATTATTCGGATGAGTACGGATTTAAGCATAATTATTGTCAGCTGGAACACAAAAAAATTACTGGAAGATTGCCTTACATCCGTATATGCGGATACAAAAAGGCATACTTTCGAAATATTTGTTGTTGATAACAATTCACCGGATTTTTCCGCCGGTATGGTGAAAGAAAAATTTCCTGATGTGATATTAACTGCAAATAAAGATAATCTTGGTTTTGCTCCCGCTAATAATCAGGCTTTAAAACTTGCGAAAGGTAACAATATACTGCTGTTAAATCCTGACACGGTTGTGCTTGGTAACGCGATAGATAAAATGCTGGATTATATTGAGAATAATTCGTGTGACTTATTAACCTGTAAATTATTAAATACAGACGGTACTCTTCAGAAAAATGTTAACAATTTCTATTCTTTCTGGGAGACGTTGTTTGAAAACAGATTTTTCTCGAATCTGAGCGGGAAACTTAATTTTAAAAAAGGATACTTTAAAAGTACATGGGATCACAATTCAACGGTTGAAATAGACTGGGCAAGAGGCGCAGTGTTGATGTTTAAAAAAGAAGTGATGGATAAAATAGGTCTTTTAGACGAGAGATATTATATTTACGGAGAAGAAATAGATTTTTATTTCAGAGCAAAGAAAGCAGGATATAAAGCTGTGTTTGTACACAATATAGCAATTATGCATCACGGTAAATCAAGTTCAAAACAGAAAAAAACTCAGATGTTCATACAAAACTACAGAAGTTTATATCTTTTTCTTAAAAAGAACTACGGAAGTTTTTCTTATTATTTGTACAGATTGAGAGTTTTGTCGGTTATGTTAATATGGATTTTAAGGTTTAAAATATTTTCAATATTTTCCAAAAAGAAAGACGAAGAAAGACAACAATTAGAAATGTACATTGACACATTTAAATGGCATTTTTCAAGAAATAGTTTTACATGATGCAGGGATTTGAGCTTAATATAACCTCCTCTGCAAAAAGCGGAAATATATTTTCAAGAATGTTTGAGTTCCTGAAAAGAAAAATTATTGTAGAAAAACTGAATAGTATTCCGGGAGTAATTGCTTTATTGCTGTGTTCGGCTGTAACCTCATACATCGTTGCTAAGATGGGGTTTAACACCGGAGTAGCCCTTATTGTAATGATTACAGGGATACCTGTTTTTTTTGCGATAATATTTAACCTCAGGTTTGGTGTAGCAATAATTATCATATTTTCTTTCTTCCTGATGTTCCTGATGAGAATCACGGAGGATATTCCTTTAGGCACGGTGATAGATTTGATTATTGCTTTAATGATGTTCGGGCTTTTGATAAAGCAAATTAACGAGAGGGACTGGTCGTTTGCCAAAAATCCGATAAGTAAAGTTATGTTTGTTTGGCTTTTATATAATATACTTCAGGTCGCTAATCCCACGGCAGAATCAAGGCTCGCGTGGGTATATGTGATTCGAAGTGTTATCGGAGTGATGATATTGTATTTTATTATGATGTATTCGATTAAAGATGTCAGGTTTATTACATTTTTAATCAAACTATGGATAGTACTCGCATTTATCGGTGCATTATGGGGATACTATCAGGAGTACATCGGATTTTTGTCTTTTGAGGATAACTGGATAAGGGCAGATGACTTGAGGCACAGATTACTGTTTATTGCGGGCAGGTTCAGAAAATTCTCAATATTTTCAGATCCTGTTGTGTTCGGATACTTAATGGCATACACAAGTTTAATGCTGATTATACTTGTCGCGGAAGGACCTTTTTCAAAGGCAAAGAAAATAATTATGAGCTTATTAGCCGTGTTTATGCTGAACGCAATGTTGTTTTCCGGGACACGTTCTGCGTATGTTATTATCTTTGGCGGTGTAATATTTTACAGTGTTTTAAAGCTGAATAAAAAAATTCTTTTGACTTCCGGTGCTTTGCTGTTAGTGGGTGCCGGATTAATATTTATGCCTACAAGCAATCCGAACTTAAAAAGATTTCAGTCTGCATTCAAACCATCCGACGATCCGTCTTATCTTGTAAGACAGCAAAGGCAGGCTCTGATAAGACCTTACATACAGTCGCATCCTTTCGGAGGCGGATTAGGAAGTGTAGGTATCTGGGGAAGAAAATTTAATCCCGGATCATTTCTTGCCAAGTTTGCCCCGGACAGTACTTACGTAAGATTAGCAGTTGAAACAGGGTGGTTGGGATTATTACTTTATTTGATGTTATTATTTACGGTATTTTATTCAGGAGTTAAAGATTATTTCCGTATGAAAGACCCTTTACTGAAAGCTTATTCTTCTGCAATGCTTGTAGCTCTGTACGTTATAGCGATAGGCAGTTATCCCCAGCAGGCCACTCAGATGCCAAACGGTATTTTTGTATATATTGCAATAGCAATTATTAACCGTTCAAGATATTTTGATAATAATATTTCAGCGGCTGATAAAAGAATGGTTAAAGATAAACCAATATTAACCGAAAGAAAAAATTCAGATGAAAACAAACAATTACATTAAGTATTTTCCCGGCTTAAACGGGCTCAGGTTTATTGCCGCGGTACTGGTATTTTTTCATCACACCGAACAGCATAAATTCTGGATGGGAATTCCGAGTTTATGGATGGATAGAAATATTCCGGGTGTTTCATACCCGTTAATTGTGTATGTAATAGATAATATCGGGCATCAGGCGAGAGTTATATTCTTTGTCTTAAGCGGTTTTCTGGTTACATATATGTTTCTTGTGGAGAAAGCAAAAACTGATAAAATCAGCTGGAAAAAATTTCAGATAAGAAGAGCTTTGCGATTATACCCGGTTTATTATCTCGTTGCGATATTCGCGTTTTTTGTTTTACCTCATATAATTAACATCGGAACCTTCAATGAATCACTCAGACAAAACTTTACTAAAGAAATTGTAATTTTCGGACTTATGCTTCCCAACCTTTCGAGGCTATTACCGCCTGTCATGGGTGCAAGCCAGTTCTGGTCTGTGGGTGTGCAGGAACAGTTTTATTTAACCTGGCCTGTGGCAGTGAAATTGTTTTCGAAATATTTTATGTGGTTTTTAATTTCTTTTCTGCTTTTAAAATTCGGACTGGAATTTTTATTGATATATATAACGCCGTTGCTGAATGACAAACCAACTTTGCAGAAAATCTTTTCGCAGTTATTGTTTATGCTGCAATTGTTTCAGGTAGAGCAAATGGCAGTAGGCGGAATAGCCGCTTACATATTGTTTAAAGGCAAAGAAAAAATACTGAATATAATATATAATCCTATAGTACACATATCAGTTGCAATAGTATTTATAACGCTCTTGTTTTTTGACATACATTTCACCGGATACACATTGTTTTCTGGATTCATTGCGGTTGTTCTGATAATGAATATATCTCTGAATAAGAAATTCTATTTTAGTCTCGATACCGGGATATTAAATTATTTGGGAAATTTATCGTTCGGAATGTACGCATACCATACATTATGCCTGGCTATAACCATAAGCGTGCTGACAAATATAAGACTTCACGAAACAAATTTTGTGTTATTCAATATCTTATTCTACAGCCTTTCGTTTACGGCAAGTATGATACTTTCGGTGTTATCTTACCGTTACTTTGAAGCATTCTTCCTGAAATTTAAAGAGAAGTTTAAAGAAGTATAAAATTGAATAGAAACAACCTCATTATCTTTCGATGAGAAAAACAGGTGTTGAATTAAGCTTTATATTTTCCGGGCTGATAACGGATTCAAGTTTAGTTAAAGAATAATTCCAGTATCTCAATGTAATTTGATTATTTTCGCTGAAAGCGAATGTGTAATCAGCCTCCGAGCTTTCGAATTCATCTTTATCGGATACTGCCCATAAAACAAAAATATACTTACCGTTGATTTTTCTGAATGCGCCGCCTGAAATATTATCGGGTAAATTCAATTCCGATGTTTTCTTTCCATCATATTTTGTGCCTGTCAAAATATCGGATGTGGTTTTAAAAGCGATACCTTGTTCCGTGTATTCGCAATTATATGGGACTTTCAAATTTATATCAGTATATAATCCCATTAAGTCGAAAGTTTTCTTTGCCTTAGCCGTATCTGTGCCGCCCACCGTATATATATATGCCTGAGCAATTTCAGCTTTTTGAATTTCGACTAAACTTTTTATCGTAAAATTCTTCTGGACTTCGGACCCGCCAAGTGTATTGTCAAATTTCTTTCTCGGAATGTTATATTCGGTTAATATAAATATCTTTTCCGGATACAATTTGCCGTCATAACCGTAATTACCAAGAATATCCTGTAAATTATTCTTCTTCACAAAAATACTTTTCGCCGCTAAATCGGAATTTCTCATATAATACCAGTTCTTTTCTTTAACATCATAATGTCTGACGATATGTTCATATTGCGGATAAATATGAAAACTTAAACAGTCAAAATAAGCGCCTGATTTAAGCGGATATTCCTTTGTGATGCTTCCGTCAACCGGATTATCGGTATTTCTTAACATAGCATCTACAAAACTTTCATAACCAAGTCCGCCCGTAGCAATATACGCAGAAGAATCTGCAAATTTAATTACCTGATAGGATATTCTTAAAATTCTGTTGTAATAAAATATCGGTGCTTTAATATTTTTTAAATCACATGGCTCAGGATTAACATTCCACCAGCTTTTAGAATACCCTTTTGAACGGTAGCCGATCTTACCCGTCTCGTCAAAATCCGGTTCATTCCAGATTTCCCAAAATTTAACATATTCCTTATACAACGATACTGTTTTATATAAATATAAAGCATAATAGTTTTCGGGATTTACTTCAAATCCTTTTGCAGTCCTGATAAAAATCGGTTCATACAGATTTTTAAATACTTTACCCGGTTGATTTTTCTCTGTGCAAAATACGGTTGAATCTTTGGTCTTATCGGAAGGATATCCCACAATTACGGTATTGTCCTTTGCGCCGATAAATATATAATGTTTAAAAGTGTTTACTTTACAGTCGTATCCGTATTTCTCAAGGAACCTTGCCGGTAACGACGGTCTTAATGTTTTTACGCCGGAACCAAAAACATTAACCGAATTATTTCCGCAAAGTATATCACCGATCTGCTCATCTTTCCACCCTTTATAATAGCCCATATTTGAACCAAACAAGAAAATATCACTATATGGTTTGACGTAATTATTTGCCGTATATTTAAATAAATTATCGGTTGCAAAAACTTTATCGGAATCATTTGAGATAATATAATTACGGTCCGGAGATTTTATTGTATTAAGTCCGTAATAACCCGGTAAAAATAAAATTACGGGTATGAGAAATGAAATATGTATTAAATATTTAAGCATGGAGTTCAAATTTCAATAAATAACCTACGTAAAGCGCAGAAAATATATAGGAGGCGCTTGGTAACTACAGTTTTTTCCATGCGGAATAGAAACCGCAGGTCATAAAGTAGGGGAGAATATCTGCTATGGCGCAGTCCAGTTTCTGTAATCCCTTGATTTTTTTTGCGATTATAGAATAGGGGAAAACGCTTTCAACGAAATTCGCATGTCCGAATTTAATCTGACTGAATCCGTAACCCTTAATCATCTTTGTGAGTCCGCCCTTGGAAAAAAACTGAATATGCTCCAGGTCTCCTGAGGCACTTTGAAGGGTTGCATTTTTAAAACCAAGTAATTTCTTCAGACCTGTGATGATTTTCCCGAATCCGTGTTTCATAAGAAACTGAACCGGGCGGGTTATCAGCAGTTCCCTCGGACCCCAGCCGTTAGGCACTGTCGCTACAAGTATGCCTCCCGGTTTCAGAAGTCCGGATAAAACCTTTACCATCCTTTCAGGCTCGTGCAGATGCTCCAGAACTTCACTGCACACAACTGCATCGAATTTATCGGCAGGGTTAAATTTTTCGGCGTCTTTAACTTCGAAACGCACGTTGCTGAATTTATTCCTTGATGCTGCGTTTCCTATTGATACATCATCCATATCAATACCGAGCACATCGTATCCGAGACTGCCGAGAGCTATGCAGATATTTCCGTTCCCGCATCCTATCTCAAGCACTCGCGCGTCCGACTTGAAGCCGGTGCCAATGTTATCAACGATAAATTTAAGCCTTTTGACGTCTTCAATGTCGTCGTACGTAGTAAATTTTAGATAATCCATGATGTAAATAATTTAAAAAAATTATGAAATTATGTAAATTAATAATTATTTTTTACCCGTTAAGTATTCTTTCATTCTCGCGCTCTGATTTCTTATACGTTTTGTGAAAGCTTTTGTAAGACTGCCGTCTTTTAATAATCTGCGTGTACCTGTCCATACTCTCGCTTTACTGTTCTTCACCATTTTAAGCTTGCCGTGATTCATTAATCGCATAGCCATCATGCCGTCTTCGCTTGCCATAACGAAATCCGCGCTGCCTTCTTCGTTCCCGAACTTTCTCGGTTTTTCCATTTTAAAGCCGTCCAAATCCCGCCCGAGTTTTGTAATAAATCCGAAATTAAAACCGAGAACGTTTATATATTCCCTTTTGCGTTTACGCAGGAG
>JAPLFI010000093.1 GCA_026390755.1 Ignavibacteriota bacterium | reverse complement strand
CCAGTAATTTTTTCCCGGAACACCTTTATAATCACGCGACTCTTTTTTATATGCTCTTCTCACTTCATTCGGAATGAAAATATTTTTCTCCTGCGAAATACCGCACGGAATACCGGAAAGAATAGAAACAAAAAACACGATTGCGGAAAGAATCAATACTTTTGCCTTCATATAAATTGATTTATTTACTTTGAGTTGACCGTTTATAAGTTAAATATATATTTTATCATTACTCCGAAAATCTGTTGTTTTCAAAAAAACAATTGTCCCTTTAGGAACAAAATATTTATAGCACTAAATATTTATACACCTTCCGTGCCTTTAGGTACGGAACACCGCACGTTTTATTGTTCAATTTTCAAGTATTCTGCTGATAAGCGGTCACCTTGGATAATTAAAAAGGTCCTTACAGCCCTTTAAATTTAATTTTATATGAATTCGCTTCCTTTACAAACAATTTATTTTCCTCGAAAACCGGGTTATTAATAATTTTAACAATTACCGCCTCTGGTTTTAGGACGACAACATATAAATAGTAATTATCTCCGAGTTTCTTAGCAGTATTCCATTCATTTAAGCTCATATAGCAATACACCGAAGAATTTAATGAAGTTTTCACTTCAATGAATTTCTTGCATCCCTCTTTAGTGTATGATATTATATCGTAACCTGCTGCAACATTATTTTTAGATATTTGGTCAACCAATTTCGAATATTTACTAAGACCTAATTTTTTTAATTCATTTATCTCATAATTTAAAACATACTCTTCGCCTTTCTCGCCAATATATTTTTTTAAATCTAAGATATTTTGCAACTCTCTCATGCCTGTAATACGAAGGGACATCAAGGCATGTCTATTATACATTAATGTATTAACAACTTCGGAGTTCATGCCATTTGCTAATAATTCGTAAATATGATTTAAAGCGTTATCATCAGTAATTTCATTTGAAGATAATTCATATACATATTCTTTCTATCGAATAAGTAAAACTTATTATATTTAAGACCATAATAATTAAGTTTTTCTCTATTACTAATTGAAGAATCATCATCGCTATGATATTTATTAGTACATACCCAGATAAGGGACTCTCCCAAATAGGATTCAACAATTATTGGAATAAAATCCGTTTTGTAATAATCTTTGGGTATATGTGTGAAACGTGTTTTATATCTAATATAATTCTCATTAGTATATTTAACTATGAACATCTTTTTTCCGTTTAATAAATGGGAATAGTATTGATTAAATTTTGTAGCAAGACTAACAACGTCTGTCCACATCTGAAGTTGACCAAAAATACCGCGATATTCATTCCGCAAATCAATCTTCTCATTAGACCTATAACTATTTAGAATATCACTATCAATAAATTCGCCAGAAGCGCAAGTGTTTCTATGGCATTCGGCTTTACGATCTTTTGTATCTGTAATAAAATATTGATCGCTGTCCCTTCTCTTCCTTATATAAACTTTCATCGGGCATTTGGGGCAATTTACTTGATTTTTTTTACTCATAAGAATTGAGTTATTTTCATAATGTATTGATAATAATATATATTAGTAATAAAACATGAAAGACTTTAATTTTAACATTATGTAAATCATTAATTTATAGAAAGATTGACCAGTTGACTCATAACAAAATGTAACCGTAGAAGCAGAAATTTTTGTTTTTTACAAAAACGTTTTGTCAAATGTCGTGTTTTTAAAACAGCTTTTTATAGTGGACTCATAATTGTTTATTGGGGTTTGTAATTCCTTTGTTTGATGCAGAAGATTTCATACTAAGCACGGTTCGTTTGTCCGCACTATTGGAAGGACAAGAGCAAAAGCAAAAAAAGGTCTGATAAACAGAACGGATAACATCTTCCGTTGTGTTCAGTTAAATATCGTCGTTAATTTGTGATAACTACGCTCCGCCGTGTAATACAATGAATTATAAGGAGTTAATCTCTAGTAAACAGGATAAAAGTCGTTTGAATTTGGTCTAACAAGTCAATGTATTGTAAGTTTCCCAAATTTGTCGTAGCTTCGCTTTTTAACAATGGCATCAAAAGGTGGTTTTTAGAGATGCCCTTAATTTATAGATATTACCTAAGTTGAGCGATTAATAAATATATGGCTTGCATAAGTATTGTATTAACAATATATTAGAGTTAATTCAATGCCAAAAATAAAAACCCAACGGGTGAGCCAAAAATGAAAAAAACCAATCGTAAAAACCCACTAAATATTTACAAAATTGACAAAATTGGAATCACAACAGATAATATTTCAGGTCGGGGCGGATTAGCATTTTTTATGCGCTATGTTGAACAAATCGGATTTTATGCAATCACTGAAAAATATTTAGGTCATATATCAATCTCATCAAAAGGATTATCGTTATATCAATTCATAAAACAAATGTTAGCTTACTTTATAGATGGCACTTATATGAGTATGGAAGGTTTTAACGACAAAAAAAATGATAGCGGCTATACCTCGCTCTTAGAGAATTCAAAAGAAACAATGGCTTCATCACACCAAATAAAACGATTTTTCCGAAAACTTATGAATAGCAAAATAGGTAATAGTGCGTTTAGAAAAATCCTACAGCAATTATTTGTGTGGAGACTGAAGATAGAAAAACCTTCAACAATAGTATTAGGTGTAGACACAATGGTAATGGATAATGACGATGCCCAAAAACGAATCGGAGTAGAGCCGACTTATAAAAAGAAGAAAGGTTATCAACCTCTGCATATAAGTTGGGGTCATTATTTGGTTGATGTAGTGTTTCGCAGCGGAAGCTGTCATTCAAACCACGGAACAGATTTTATAGACAGCGTAGAAGAAATAGTAAAACTGATAAGGAAAAACTACAAAGCCGAAAAGTTTTTCATTCCCATAATAGTAGTATGCGACAGCGGTTTTTTAGATGACAAAGCATTTACATATTTTGAAGAAAAACTGAAGATCAAATATATTATAACGGGAAAGATGTACGAGGATGTCAAAAATTATATAGAAAAGATACCCTTTAAAACATATAAAACCTACAAAGGCAGCAAGATATGGAAGTATATTGAATTCGGGAACAGATTAAAAAGTTGGAGTAAATTCAGACGAATAATATTTACCACAATAGAACAAGAGGAAAACGGACAGTTAGCTTTAGAATTTTTAAGACCGGATACAGTACTCTATACAAATATAGGGCAAGATGCGGAGTTTAATAAACAACTTAAAGAAGTTGGGAAAGAACATTTATTAACAGCCGACTCAATTATTAAGCTTGCTCATCAGCGAGGCGAAGATGAACTTATCCATCGTTCAATAAAAGAATTAGCAACAAAAGAGCAACTCCCGTTTCATCAAATGGAAATGAACAGAGCATATTATTATCTGCTGGTACTATCGCATTTTTTATTTGAATCATACAAGCGTGATGTTACAAAAGAAGTATTTTCCATTAAAAGCTATCCGAATACATTTCGCAGACAGTTAATAGATTTTGCCGTAAAAATAGTTTCGCACGGTGGAAAGATTATTCTTAATGTTACAAATGAAATCAGTGAGAGATTGAATATTTTTTATTTATGGACACGATGTCAGAGTCCGCCTTTGATTACAGCCTTTCAGTGTTAAACTGAAAATTGCAATTCTACCATGTTTTAAGCTTAAATCAATTTAATTGTTAAAATAAAAATCACCTCTAACACCGAAGATAATCAGTCTGCTGAAGGACTATATCTAAAAACAACTTTTCTTACCAAAAGAATTTAACAGTATCCAAATTAATATTTTATTCAACTATATTTGGATATTTTCTAAGAATT
>JAPLFI010000409.1 GCA_026390755.1 Ignavibacteriota bacterium | reverse complement strand
GTGCGCATCGGGCAGCCATGTATGGAACGGAAAGAGCGGCACTTTAATAAGAAATCCGACCGTGAATAAAATAAACAGATATATCTGCTTCTCAGGAGGAAGAAACGAAGAAACAGTAACCAGTTTTGTAATATCGAGTGTAAACGTTCCCAGATAAGGAACTGAAATAAAGCCGAGCCATATAATTCCAATGAGCAGAAGTACACTGCCGAACATAGTAAACAGGAAAAACTTAACGGTTGCATATATACGGTTCTCTCCGCCCCAGACGCCGATGAGGAAGTACATCGGTATAAGTATAAACTCCCAGAAAACATAGAACAGCATAAGGTCGAGGGCGCAGAAAACGCCGATTAAAGCGCCTTCAAGGATGGTAATAAGAAAATAAAATTCTTTTATTCTTTCCCTGATTGTATTCCATGAAGCGAGTATAGAAAGCGGCATTATGAAGGTCGTAAGCATAATCAGCAGAAGCGACACTCCGTCAATTCCGACGAAATAATAAGCGTTCATTCCGCTTATCCACAGATTTTTCTGCACGAACTGATACTCTTCATTATCGGGATTATATGATAAGAACAGCGCAACGGACAGAGCAAATACGGCAAGCGAAACACCGAGAGCGTAAGACTTAATAAATTTCACGCTTTCTTTTTTAAACAGCAGAACCGGCAGTGACAGCAGAATCGGCGCAAAAATCAGCAATGTTAATATATTTCCCGTCAAGATATGTTTCTTTAATTATAAATGATTATACGAAAAAAAATATCAGCCTTTCATCCTCAAACCTTTTTCCTCGTTTATGAATATCCATCCGACAATTTTTCCGATATTAATATCTTCATAATTATCCCAGTATTCGTTATTGAACGATTCTCGCGAACTGAAAGAGGAATCGAAATTCTTTTCGGTTGTCTTCATAATATTAACAAATCTATGTTTCCACGATTTCCAGTTTGCTTCGCGCAGGTCAACCCATCCGTCATGCGCCCATTTTTCGGCGTTCGCCGATGTTACTTTGATTTCTTCGCCCTGCGCAAGAGCTGGGATAATGACATCTTTTCCGCGCAGGATTTTCTTTCCGTCAGGGAAAAGTATCGGAAGACCGAGTGAAATTATTTCGCTTCTGAGTTTCGCATCTTTTGCAAGCAGTGTAAATATTTTCGCCGTAATATTTTTCGTACTTTCGTTTATGAAATTATTGAAATCTTTATAGCAAAGTTTAATCAGATGCGCTTCATAAAGCAGTTTTGAAAGTCTGGGCGGTCCGAGCATCTCAAAGGCAACCGACCAGGTTTTATTTTTCAGTTCAAGCTCTTTAATCTTGGCAACGGCTGAATGCTGAAGGAATCCGGCGCGGTAAGACGGTTCCATAGCGGAAGAATCGAGTGCGCTGATGATGTCATTTCCTGTATTCCCGCCGATCAGCTCGCGGTAAATATTTTCTGCAATTTCCTCGGGAGTTACGAACTCCATCTGACCGTTAGTAGTGATAGCTTCAAATTCGCCGCGCGAAAATATTCCGTTTTCGCCCGTGTCTATATAAACTGTTTTAAGAGTGCCGCGTTTTTTGCGTTTCTTTTTTTCGTCTAATTTAAAAGTACCGCCGAGGTTAACGGCGTCGGACATGCTGTAATCGAACAATTCAATCGGTTTGCTTTTTTTTCTGATTTCTCCGTAAGTGATTTTTTTCCAGGCAATCGAAGCGGTCGGCTTCACTTCCTTAATCATCGGACCTTTCGGAGTGCGCGCCATAAGAAAAAGAAGCAGAGTCTGCGCGCCTGCAATGGATGATTTGCTCAGCAGTACCCGGGACGGTTTTTCCTCGCTGTGAGTGAAAGGTATGTTCAGCCCCATTCCGCCGGTTCCGCTGGTTCCGACTTTGAAGTAATACTTCGTATCGAACTTGATCATCGAATTATATAACAGCTGAACGTGCCTTATGAGCTGAGGGATATAAGACGAGCACATCATCTTTTCTACAGACTCAAGCAATTCATCGTAATCCCTGTTTTTTTTGTTGTCTGTGATTTTCAGAATATCACTGTATGATTTATATATATTCTGATACGCTATTGCAGTTGCAGTGTTTATACAGTCAATGATAATATCAGGCTTAAACTCCGAAAGAAGACAGTAGATTGATGATTCCCTGAGCATTTTAGGACTGAGTTCATCAACTGTATCTCCGATTACTTTTCTTCTGTGTTTGGAATTGTTAAGATAAACCGAGCGGTCAACATCCTTGAATTCACGGCGGACAAATATATTGCCCCACCACGGAATAAATAAATTCTTTTTCTTCAACTCCTTATTTAACTTCTGACATATATCTATTGCTTCCTGTTTCTGAAGCGATGTAAGAATAACCTGTCCGGGTTTTCCCTCTGCAATCCTTCTCGCGATTGCGGAGCCGACAAGCCCCCAGCCGCCTAAAATTAGAATCTTTTTGTTTTGTATATCCATTCTGTATATGGTTTAAATTGGTGATGTGTTATATGTAAGTATTTCTTTTTAATGATAGTTGTTTACATGTACAGATAAGGTTTCCAGTCATCCACAACATCTC
>JAPLFI010000554.1 GCA_026390755.1 Ignavibacteriota bacterium | reverse complement strand
CAAATATTCATAAAGTGACAGTGTCAGCCGACCCATATAAAATAAAAAATGTGGATTCCGTAGCATCTATCCTCGCTTCTGTATTCGGAAAAGACAGGAATGAATATATTGAGAAACTGTCCAACAAAAACAGTCCTGTATTTTATGTTGAACGGAAAGTAGTTTTACAAGATCTTAAAGGGCTTGACACATTAAAAATTGAAGGACTGAATGTTATTAAAGATCCTTCAAGGTACTATAATTTCGGAGTGTTGGCATCGCAGGTTATTGGTTTTACGGATCTCGACAATAAAGGAGTAAGCGGGATTGAATTGGCTTTTAACCGTGAACTGACAGGTAAGGAAGGTTACATAATTGCCCAGCGTGACGGTAAAGGTAACAAGCGGCCGGACCTTGATTTTATACAGAAAGAACAAGTTCCGGGAAATAATATTATTTTGACAATTGATAAAACCATTCAGCAAATTGCCGAGGAAGAGCTCGATAACGGAGTAAAATTATACGGAGCAGTCAAAGGGAAAGCTGTCGTAATAGCTGTTAAAACCGGTGAAATACTCGGAATGTGTTCTTATCCGTCGTTTGATGCAAATAACATCAAAACTGAGGATACAGTAGGGATGAAGAATAGCATAATATCGGATATTTACGAACCCGGTTCAACTTTTAAAATCATAACTGCGGCGGCCTGCCTTGAAGAAAATCTTGAAAATTCCGGATCGAGTATTTTCACAGAAAACGGTGAATACATTGTATATGGGATGAAAATCAAGGACTCATATCCTGCAGGAAATCTTACTTTTCAGCAGGTTATAGAAAGGTCAAGTAACATTGGAGTCGCAAAATTTTCCCAAAAACTCGGTGCCGAAAGATTTTATAAATATGCCAGGGATTTTGGATTCGGAATATATTCCGGTGTTGAGCTTACCGGAGAAAATAAAGGATATCTGAAAAGACCGATAGATTTCACAAACGGTTCGCTGGAATTCATGTCCATCGGCTATCAGGTAGCAATAAACGCGCTGCAGTTAAGTATGGCATACTGTTCGGTTGCAAATGGCGGCGCGCTTATGAAACCAATACTCGTAAAGCGACAGTTTGGATCTGACGGAAGTATGAATTTTGAGAATCAACCTTCGATAGTAAGACAAGTAATTACGAAAGAGACTGCAAGAAAGTTAACAGAGCTATTTACCGGTGTAGTTGACAGAGGTACAGGTATTGAAGCTCAGATAAACGGGGTTAAAGTTGCAGGAAAAACAGGTACGACTCAAAAAATTATAGACGGAGTTTATTCAAGTGATTCGCATATATCGTCATTTGTGGGATATTTCCCGGCTGAAGATCCCGAGGTTTTAATAACAATTATACTTGATGATCCCAAAAATGGTTTTTATGGAGGAAAAGTATCGGCACCTGTATTTCAAAAGATAGCGGCAAGAATAATCAGTTATGTCGGATCCGAAAAAGTTCTTCCCGGAATGATTAATAATGATTTTAGAAATCCTCTAAACAAAGATTTGCAAAAAGATTTACAGGATAAGAATCCGCCGAATGCAATAACAGACGGCAAAGATTATATGTCAATGCCAAATCTGGTTGATGTGAAAATAGATGATGCACAGGAAATACTTCGCGAGAAAAAAATAAAATTTGTAGTTAAAGAAGATAGTTCGGTTTTTGCCAAAAGAACTTTTCAAAACAGCACAATAAAAGTTGTCAGATCGCAGAATCCACAGCCGGGGGAAAAACTGGATGAAACTACGGTAGTATTTCTTTATTCAAAAATGATATCAAGCGAATTTAATATATCAGTTATTGTACCGGATGTAAGATATTTGTCTTTAAGAAAATCTATAAACAGGCTTATTTCAGAAGGATTTACCATAGACGTTAACGGAAGCGGTGAAGTTATTGATCAGTATCCTAAACCCGGAACAAGAATTCCGTCAAAAAGTAAAATTGTATTATTTTGTAAAAATGAAATCTAAGTTAAATGTTCGATGAACATTGATAATTAAACATTGATAATTGATAAAAAATGTAAATAATGTTATTCAGTGAATTACTAAATATCAGCGGATTTACGTATAACAGGAAAACCCTTTCGGATTTTATAGTTAAAGGGCTTTCATTTGATTCAAGGGAGATTAATGAAGGTTATGTATTCTTTGCAGTTAAAGGTGGAAAAGAAGACGGAAGTATTTATGCTGAAACAGCGGTAAAAAAAGGAGCAAAGGCAATAATAACTGATATGCTATCTGCCGAAAGTTTAAGGACAAAAAGTACCCTTAATAATATTAATATTATCGTGTCAGATAATATACGTAAATCTATGGCTGAAGTAAGCGCTGTTTTTTTTGAAAAGCCTTCAGGCAAACTCAAGCTTATTGGTGTAACGGGAACAAACGGGAAAACAACAATAACTTATTTAATAAAAAAAATTATTGAGACTGCGGGATATAAATGCGGTTTAATCGGAACAGTTGATTACTGTTCGGGATCTAAGCACTTTATAAAACCTGAAGCTTCGCATTTGACAACACCTGATTCAGTGGAAATTAATTATATGCTGAATGATATGCTTGATTCAGGATTTGAATACTGCGCTATGGAAGTTTCGTCAATCGGACTGGAATATTTCAGAGTCAATAAACTTAATTTTGATACTGCCATATTCACAAATCTTACGAGTGAACACATGGATTTACACCGGAATATGGAAAATTATTTTAATGCGAAGAAGATTCTTTTCGACGGTTTAAATGAT
>JAPLFI010000513.1 GCA_026390755.1 Ignavibacteriota bacterium | reverse complement strand
CCAGTGGTATTCCGTAATCGAACTGCTTATATTGAATGTATTTTGACCTCCTGCTACGTCAAAATACGAGTTTTCTACGGTCATGCATGGAGAAAGAGAGTTGGAAGTTGATATATTGTTATACCCGCCTAAGAAATACGAGCCGTTCATTGTTTCATTAACCGTGCTCAGTATTGCAGAAATGCCCGAAGAATTTTCTACGTCAGAAGATATAGTGTTACCGTAAATATCCGCAGAAGAGCTTAAAAGCTGTATTCCGGTCTGATAATTAGTGATTGTATTATTTGTTATCGAGCCTCCGTAAATATTGGAAAACAACATTGCCTGAGAAGAAGACCCATCCGTCATAAAACTGTTGTAATCAACGAATAACGGTATTGTTGCCGCCGCTGACGAAATAACGTTCAGCGCCGGGCTGGTGCTGTTCTTGAAGTTAAACGTGTTAAATTGTATATATGAAGTCACTGCTTCATGTCATAACAGTCCGTGAGTTCCAGCAAGTATTGCGCCGTGTCGGGTTTCTCGAACTTTGTGTTGTAAATATACACCGCAGGACATTCACTCAGGTTCAATCCTTGCCATACATTATTCTTTGCGGTTAAAATAACTTGTGGATTTGATGTTTCAATATTCGTTCCGCTTGTGAAACTTCCGCCCTGCATAATTATTCCTGCGTTGTCGGCAAAGTTTATTGTTGTGCCTGTGCCAAGTGTTATATTATATCCGTTATTATATACAGTGCTGTCGCAGTTGATATTCACGTTACTAATACTTTCATTTCCGGTGAGTGTTCCGCCGGTTACCATAACCGGCAGGACTTTATAAAGCTTCATTTCTCCTGGGTCTAAAGTATCAAGATATATATAGTTGTTGGCTATTGTCTTATCAAATGCCGCCTTCACAGCATCAGTTTCAACGTCAATTATATTCCAGTTATTAAATCCGGAAAGATTAGATGCATTTTGTTTTGTTTTTATTCGTATTATTCTTTTTCCGTCGTATGTTGAACTTGAACTTACAGGCGATGCTCTGCGATTGACAAGCATAAAAAACTTTTCATCGGAATTTGAGGTCTTGAACAAGCCTGCCTGAATATATGTATGATCAGAGCAGTCAGGCAGTAAACCTGCATCTAAAGTATCATATTCCTCACATTGATTCTGGTCATTCGAGTTCCTTAAGGTTACTATCTGGTCTATGAAGGATGATGATAAAAAATCATTTCTTTCGTCCTGTATATGATACCGGTATCCGTAAGACTGCTGATTATCAAACCTGATTATCTCTTTTCCCAGCTTTTTAAGTTTAGCGTTCAGGTCTTTTATCTTCTGCCATTTTGGTTGTCCGTAAGCGTTTGTGTAGCGTTTTGATTCTGTGCAGGTAAAAAAACCAACTGGGTCATACCTGTTTCCAATTAATCCCCGTCCGTAGCTATTATCAACTCCCATTACACCGTTTGAACTATACCAAAAATACATGATTCCCTTTGCGCCGTATGTAACGGCTATACCCGTTAGAGCTTCAATTTCTTCGTTAGTCGGTTCACGGAGTGAATATTCAATCGGATTTCCGTTATACCATGAGTGAATTTGTATTACCGGAATAAGAGGTTTGTCAAATTTACGGGATAAATTATTTGCTCTTTTATAGAAATTAGTATAACGGAAAGAGTGATCGCCATCGGCATCGAGATTAGCGTTGAAATAATTCTCATAATCCATTGGTGTTATAGGATCTGCTAATCTTCCTGAATCTATGCTATAATTACAAACAGGAAGTGTATTAGGTACATAAGATGCCGGCAAATTTATTTGAGATGCATACCTTGAACCCGGAAGCGGATACATATCTATATTTATTTCGTTCATTTCCGATTGTGTAAAAATATTTTCGCCGACATCCTCCGGAATTATGGCGCTCCCGCCGGTTCTCAGAGCCGGTGTATGATATAATATGTTGTGCGATGATATAACCGAAAGTTTTGAACCTGCCGGTTTTAAAGAGTCAATTATATGGTTTAAATATCCGATTGCCGGATACATATTGTGCTCTGATTCATCAAGCATGAATTTATAAGGACGTGTAATATTTTTGGCGATGCCGTTTACTTCCCAAGCTATCCAGGGTTGGGCTGGTTTTAAATAATAGTCATCAAACAGCCTTACAGCCCAGTCATTTTCAACACGGACACGTTCAAGCCACATGTCGCAAGTTCCGTACCAGTATATGGCGTAGTCAACAAAAGAGCTATCGCCATTATTCGTACCGCTTCGTAATTCTGCGCCGTTAAAGATTTTAAGTGAATCATAATCAGGTGGAAAAAACACGTCTTTGTATTTATTCCCGGTGTAAGAAGTGTCGAAGTCGAAATCACTACGGATTATTACGATACTATCTTTCAACGCCCCATTTTTTTTATAAATATCTACTCTGAATATTTTAGTATTTGGTGCAACATTTGGATTAATCTTAACGCTCGGTTTTATGTACCAGCTATAAATTGCATCATCATAATAATAATTGGGAACACCTGATTTTACCTGTTCCCATGTCGAACGAAGATTTTTTAAGACATATCCGGAATTATGTACTCCAACTAACCAGCGCCTTACCCATTTTCCATTATCCTGTACCGGAGTTCCTGTGTCAACTGTTTCGTACCCGAACCACCAATAGTATTTATTGTATTTCGGCGATTCATTTACTGACATGGCAAACGGGTGATAATCGCTTCTTTGCGCAAAAGAAAGCATCTCGATTTTAGGTCGGTTTAAATACAGATAATTATTGTTTAAATTTGCTTTTGAGATATAATATGGAATTACGTCTTGCTGATAACTGCTATCGTTGGCAAATAATTTGTCATTCGGTAATTCTCCTCTTGGAAATATATGCTGGTTGTAACCGGAGATAATAGTATCATAACTGCCCAGGTATCTCTGCCATATATTAAATCCGAGACTTTCCATTGCATTGTCCTCCGCGCATCCGATTGAATAAGCGCCTATCAGGAATGAATCGGGGTTTGAGTTTACCGTAGTATTCTTATGGCTTTGTTTGTTTACTTCACCTGTTAGCTCTTTTAAAGATAAGGTAACGAGTATGATAATAGAGATTAAGCTTATATATGTAATTATTTTTTCATAATATTAAAATTTTTTAAATTATTAAAAAATTGATGTGTATATTTACACAAAAAATTATACGCTCCGACTGAAGAAGTGCCGGTAAGTAACGGGGAATATTACTTCAGCAGGAGCATTCTACGGGAGAAAACTTTTTGTGTCTCTCCGTTTAATGATTTAATTTGAAGTGTGTATATATAAACGCCGCTTGCAAGTTCTTTGGCGTCGAATGTTGTTAAATAAACGCCGGGTTGCAGTGTTTCGTTTACGAGTGTTGCAACCTCTCTGCCAAGCATATCAAAAATCTTTAATGAAGCATTCCCGGCAACTGACAACTGAAAACGAATAACTGTTGATTGGTTAAACGG
>JAPLFI010000069.1 GCA_026390755.1 Ignavibacteriota bacterium | reverse complement strand
AAAGACATGCCGCTGATTGAAGATGAAGGAACTGAGAAAAAAACCGAAGTAAAAGAATCCGAAGTAAAAGATTTCAATGAGGAAGTTCCCGATAGAACGGATTTGATTTCACGCGACTTGCTGAAACTCCACAGTGAAATCGAAGGAATGGAAACTGAATCAAAAGATCCGATTGTCATTCCGGAGGATTTTATTCCTGCGGCAACGGAAGATATTCTGCCTTCCAAGTCACCCGATTATGAAAAAGAAGTGATGGATTCCGGCGGAGAAATACCCATAGGAAAGGATTTTATTACTCCGGACTTGCTGAAACTGCACAACGAAATAGAAGGAATTGAAAAAGAATCAAAAGAACAGATTGTCATTCCGGAGGATTTTATTCCTGCGGCAGACAAAGAAGTTCTGCCTTCGGAGAACTTTTTCGGGTCATCTGTTTATGAAAAAGAAGCGCTCGATTCCGGCGGAGAAATACCCACAGGAAAGGATTCTATTTCTCCCGACTTGCTGAAACTGCACAGCGAATTTGTGTATGATAATTTTGATGTTAAAGCCGGATTCCCGTATGATGATGACAGGAATGATTTTTTTCAGAAAATTACAGAACCCGAAATAAAAGAAAAATCCGACTACGTAAAACCTGACACGGAGCTCATTCCGCGCACTATCCCTGCCGGCGGGCAGAGTGAAATACCTGCACCTGAAAAAAGCTCTGCCGAAGAGATTTTAAGGAAACCTATTCCAGTCAGGGAGGCGTTCGAAAAACCTGCGCCTGAAAAAAGCTCTGCTGAGGAGGTTTTAAGGAAACCTATTCCCGTCATGGAGCCGGTCGAAAAACCTGCGCCTGAAAAAAGCTCTGCTGAGGAAGTTTTAAGAAAACCTATTCCCGCTGATACTTCTGAATTCAGGAAAACGCAGAACTCTTTATTAACCGCTAAGAATCAATTTGAATCTTCTTACCAGCGCTCAAAAAAACCCGGGCTGTTTAATTCTCCTTTGTTTATTATTCTTGCTTCGTTCGCAGGAGTATTTCTTATTTTGCTGATCGTTTACATACTTTTGAAAACAGGAGGTGATAAAACCAATGCGGTTATATCGGCGAAAGACACAACCGAAGCAGTAAAAGACACATCAACGCAGGAAGTGCAGGAGGAAATTTCACAAGAATCAATAACAGAAACAAATGAAGAGGGAACGGAAGCAGAAACGACGGAAGGACAAACAACAGAAGAACAAACAACAGAGGAAGAGACTACAAAAAAAGAATCCGCCGAAAAAAGTTCTGCTGAACAGGTAAAAAAAGAAGAATCTGAGAATGAAACCGTAAAGGAAGAAAATATTCAGGAAACTCCCGTAACAGAATCGCCGGCAACTCCTAAGACAATCGGATTCATAAGCGATAAGCGGAAGTTTATGATGTTCAGGGAAACCGACGGATTCTGGGTTCAGGTAGGATCTTTTAAAGATAAAACAAATGCGCAGAATATGCTTGGCATTCTCGAGAAGAACGGACTGAAAGCCAGAATAACGGAAGCAGACCTCGGTACCATCGGAGTGTTTTTCCGTGTAAGAGCCGGAAGTTTCAGTTCCCAGGAAGATGCAAAGGGTAACACTATAAGGCTGGAATAAATGCTGTCTGATGTTATTTGCAGGAAGTATCTCTTTCGCGCGGCGGTGAATACTTCACAGAAAACAGACGCGGGGTATCGGGAAGAATCAGTAAAAAAATATTATACTTTTTTAATTGAATAAAAAAAGTTTACTAAATAAAGTTAATGTTAAAAGCCCTTTTGACGGCGATAAAAGCGAAAAGCTTTTAGAGTTATTGCTCGAAGAAATACGGTATGCTGTATTGGACGGCAGTAGTTTTGAAATTGAGGGCTTCGGTAAATTCACAAAAGAACACAGGGAAATGAAGACCCTGCTGTATCCGCGGAAAAAAGCTGAAATCCTTGTCCCTCCGAAAGATAAAATTATCTTTACGCCATCGGACGAAATGCTGAAAAGAATTAACAACGGATGACTAAAAAAGAGCTGATATTGAAAATTGCCCGTGAAACAGGACTTAACATAATTGACGTGTCCCAATTCACCGATTCCGTATTTACTGCCATGGAAAACTCTTTTAAAAAAGGAAAAAATGTTAATCTTATAAAGTTCGGTAAATTCAGTGTAGCGGAAAAAAGAACCGGCGCCGGTATTAAAAAGATCGTTACTTTCTCGCCTGTTAAAAAGTTTGCCGATGATGTCAATTATAATTTCGAAAATCTTGAATCTGTAAAAATAAGAATTCCGGATAATATACACTTTGAAAAATCTGTATCCGCCGGAAGAGAAATAGCCAGTGATTCCGATGAGTCTGATGAATCCGTTTTTATTGAGTTCGTAAAGGATACAGATTCAGAAAAGGAACTCAGGGCAGAACTTTTTGAGGAGGAAACTGAATCAAACCTGTCACTGACAGGAAATATTACTGATACAACATCTGCCTTTTCCGAATTTGAGGTATCTGAGATTTCCGCCAGCGGAGAAGAAGAAGTGCGAACTGACGTTCCCGAAGAAAAGAACTATACTGCGTTATCAGTGGTTTCATCATCGGAAAATTTATATGCAGTACAAAGCTCTGCTGTTCCGTCAGTAATAACACCGGTTAAAGAGGAGATATCTGTCACAGAGTCCGGACTTGCATCGTTAGTCAATAAGTCCAGAACAAAAATAATAGATTTCAAAAAAAGTTTATTTAAGTCGGTAACATCATTTTTTTTAAAAGTAACTCCGCATTATCATCATACTGCAGATATAAAAAAAAGAGAAAAACAAAAACAAGTTCTACCAGGGCTGCCGAAAAAAGTTCTGCTAAACGGTAAAGACAAAACTATGGTTACTAAAAAGATAATCCCGGACTTAACATCTGAAGCCTTCGAAAAGAAAATCGAGACACCTGCCGTAGAAGAAATACAGTTACCTGCCGTAGAAGAAATTCATATTCCTGTTACCGAGGAAATACAAACTCCTGCCGTAG
This sequence comes from Ignavibacteriota bacterium, assembly GCA_026390755.1. Lineage (GTDB taxonomy): Bacteria > Bacteroidota > Ignavibacteria > Tepidaquicellales > Tepidaquicellaceae > JAPLFI01. The sequence goes on along the minus strand of JAPLFI010000069.1, from coordinate 4,694 downwards.
AAGAAATTCATATTCCTGTCACCGAAGAAACTCCTGCAGTCGAAGAAATACAAACTCCTGTCGCCGAAGAAATTCCTGTCACGGAAGATATACAAATTCCTGTCACGGAAGATATACAAATTCCTGTCACGGAAGAAACTCCTGCCGCCGAAGAAATACTGCCCGTGTATCATAGGAAACAAAATATTTTTGATGACCCGAAAGATGATAATTTGGATATTATTGCCGCTACATTTGTTCCGTTAGATTTACCATTTGATTTTACTGAGTTTGAAAATGTTTCATCAGAAGAATCACAAACATCAGAAGAATCACAAGCGACAGAAGAAAGCAATCTTTCTAAAACTATACTTAAGGAAATACCGCCTTATTTTGCAGAAACAACCGATCATATTATTCCTGAGACTGCAAAAGAGGATGAGCAGACTGTAACCCTGCATGCAGAGAAATTCAATGGCTTAACAAATGAAACAAGCGGCAATGAAGATAACAAAGATAATACAATCATTAATGATACATACACAGATGATATAACAAAAGCCGGTACTAAGCAGGGGAATTTACCGTATGAAGAAGTTAATCCCCTGTATCATGAAAAGCAAAACATTTTTGAAGATATCAGTGAAGATGAGTTTTACGAGTTAGACGCTGACATCTATCGTAATTTTGAAACGATAATACCTGAATCGATTGTCCCTGAAAAGATTGTCCCTGAAGAGATAATACCTGAAACGATAACACCTGAAACGGTTGTCCCTGAAAAGATAATACCGGAAACGGTTGTCCCTGAAACGATTGTCTCTGAAACGATTATCTCTGAAAAGATTGTCCCTGAAACGATTGTCCCTGAAAAGACCGTTCCTGATACGATTGTCCCTGAAAACGATATTTTCGATAGTGAACTGGAAAAAGTTCTTGAAGAAAGGCAAAGAATTCTTGGGGAAATCAGACGACTTGAAACCAGCTTTTTTGACGACGATGAAATTGCACCGACGGATACAAAACCTGACAATAAAGAAACCGGAACAACCCGCCCCTACATACCTCCCGTCATACCGGATTATAGCGAGATAAAAGAAGGGGACGTATTTTTCCTCAAAGAAAAGGTGCAGGAAGAGACCGATGACCTCATCAATAAAATAGCTTTGCTGAGGAAAGAATTGACTATTCCTGAAGTATCACACGAAGAGACTCACGAAGAGTCTATTGATAATTCTTCAGCCGATGATAAACCGGTCAAGAACTTTTTATTGCCTGATACTATAGAGGAAATTAAGGAACCGGATGATTTACAGGACATACATGAAGATAAAACAAGCGGGACAGAGAAAGAGGATGCGCATACAAAAGACACCGGAACTGGGGGAGTTGAAGATTTTAATGAAAGACTTGAATATCTTGAAAACCTTTTAGATACTAATTTGCCGGATATATCAGGCGGAACCATTTACCCGGTTGATGATTCTGATAACGGACAAATTACCTCTCAGAACAAAGAGTTAAAAAACGCGGAAATGAGAGTTTTCAGCAAACTAACAACCGTGACTTCACCCGAAAACAAACAAAAACTTTTTTCCGGCAGCACGCAATCCGATAATATGCAGAATACCGGCAAGTCCTCGTCAAAAAGTTCTTATCAGGAGACAAAACCCGCAAAAGAAAAAAAGCCTGACGGCATCTTTACTCCTTTGGAGCATGTACAGAAATTTGGTTCTTTTCCGGTTGATACACCGGGCACTACCGGAAGAAAAAGACACAAGCTAATAAAGATTATTTCTTTTACCGCTATTGGTATTTTTCTGGGCATTGCAATTATTTCTTTATATAATAATTTCATAAGAGAAGAGGATTCCCACACGACTAATAATCCGATTATCGAAAAAAAGAGCGATAGTACTGCGGGAAATATGAGTTTTTTAAACTATCCCGGACATTTTACAATCGGAGAAAGACCCGAAATTATTTACAGAGAAGATGATGCTGTCTTCTGGAAAACTTCAGTCGGCATAACTATTCAGTTTGGTGCATTCACTACGGTTGAACCGGCACAGCTTATGGTTGAAAAACTCAGAGAAAAAAATGTCATGGCAATGATATTAAAAATTTTAAATTCAGACAGGTCTTTATCGTACTGGGTTATTGCGGGTCCTTACAGGACTCAGCAGGAAGCAATTAACATCTATAAACGCTGAGATTTATTTTTTCTCTTATAAACCAAACCTGCCAGAAACAGAATAACGGTCAGATACATACAGACCCGCGCCAATATATCCCTGTGTATTGTATAAAAAGTTTTATCTTTTTGCAATCCGGCTTCGGCAGTAAATAAAGTTTTTTGGTTTATGGAAGTTTCGTTATAAATATTGCCGTACGGATCAATTGTACATGAAATACCGGTATTGGCACAGCGCACAAACCAGCGGCGGTTTTCGACTGCGCGGAGTATTGCGTAACGGTTATGCTGGTGTGTTCCCTGCAATTTCCCCCACCATCCGTCATTTGTAATGATAATGCCAAGCTCCGACCCTTTGTCAAAATATTCGGCAATGAAATCCGGATAGATGGACTCATAACATATAGCCGTATTAAATTTATATTTACCGTTCAGTATAAACACTGTGGTATCAAACCCAATCTGGTATGAACTGATTCCGACACCCCAGGATATCAGATTTTTTAAAAAGGAAAGTTTCTCCTGATAGGGCATTCGCTCGCTTGCGATTACAAGTTTCATCTTTGCGTATTTCTGGAAGGAACGTATATCCTTGCCCGGCTCAATAAGAACGGAAGAATTAAAAACGTCATATTTTACGCCGTTTGACAGAACCCTGTAGTCTTTATACGGTTTAATCGAATCGTTATAAAAAACACGGTCGGGAGTGCCGGTAAGCAGAGGAATATTGATACTGTCAACAACATTTTTTATAATCTGATATTTATCGTGATAAATCGGGTCAAGAAGATAAAACGGCGTCGCAGTTTCCGGCAGAATAATCAGGTTCACGTTTTGTCCCGTTCCCGAAAAAGTTCTGCCTGCCAGTCGAATCTGGTCTGCATAATCATTTACGATGTCAATTTGTTTTGCCCCCCACTTTATCCATGGATTTACGTTAGGCTGAATGACTGCTACATTAATTTTACCGTCTGTCATGCTCTTGGTGAAACGCTTATTTGCGTCAGAGGAAACAGTGTATATATCAGGCAGTATATAAACGATAATAATAATTACAATCAGTGATATTGCTTTCGGAGATTTCAGATTCTCAAGCACTCTCTTTTCAGAGTCGGATATAAAGCGGAACAGAACATAGAGTAAAACACCTACGGTCACAGCCCAGAAAGAAATTCCGAATACACCCGTTATTTCAGCGAACTGAATTTTATGCAGATTTGCAGTGAAGGCATTTCCGGCGTGGAACCACGGAAAACTGAATTCGCTCAGATTAAAAATATATTCAAACGCCGTCCAGACAAAAGGAAAAGCAAAAACCATGACTGCGGGAGAACTTTTTTCAGAATGTCCGAATTTTATATTACTGTAAATAAAACGATAAACCAGCAGAGGCACTACAAACATTGCCGAATGAATAATTAAAGTAACGGTTCCGCCGAAAATAAGAAAACGGTCTGCGTTTTCCTGCATACCGCTCAGCGGCAGCCATGAAGCGGCGACAAGTTCAAAAAACAAAAAAGTGAAATACCCCCTGAAGAAAAGTTGTTTGTAATTTTCGGCTGTATGTACTACAAAAAGAAGAAGTGCAAAACCGATAAACAAAAGCTGGTACTGGTCGAACGGCGGAAAAGCAAGTCCGAGACAGACTCCCGTAATCAGGTATATAATAAACCTTTTTAACTTCAAGCGCGGTACACCATTCCCTGTCATTGTTTTAAGATTTTAAACTTGTCGTTCAGCAATCCCCAGAGATATACGAATAAAAAGCCGATTAGTATTCCGATGACTGTTCCTCCGAGAACGTCTGAAGGATAATGAACTCCGACAAAAACTCTTGAAATTGCCATCAGAAAGGCGCCTGTGTAAAAAGATATTCTGAACCTCGGATAAAAATGGGACAGAACCACGGCACCCGCGAAATTATTAACAGCATGCGATGAGGGAAAAGAGAACGACTGCGTACATCCGACAAGCAGATGAACGTGAGGAAGCACGTTGCATGGACGAATTCTTTCCGATAAATTTTTAACAAGATTACTGCTGAACTGGTCACTGCAGGAAATAAGCAATACGAGAATAATCGCCGCAATCCGCCCTTTTTTACCGCCGCCGATGATGAGATAAAAAAACATAATGGCATAAAATATCTTCCAGTGGTTCAGTTCAGTGATAAACGGCATGAATGAATCCGTGACGGGATTTGCAAGCGTGTTGTTAATAAAATAAAATAACTGAACGTCAATATTATAGAGAAAATCCATCATTTATATAATAATACAACTGCGTTTGCCGAGCATCCCTGTTTTCTGCCGACGAATCCAAGTCCCTCGGAAGTTGTCGCTTTTACGGATATATTCGCGGTCTTTAAAATTTTTGAAATGTTTTTTTTCATTTCGGGAATGAACGGATAGACCTTCGGCTCTTCCAGAAGTATCATAGAATCAACATTGCCGACTATCCATTTCTTCTTTGAAATTAGTTTATACACTTCTCCGAGCAGTATAAGGCTTGAAATATTTTT
>JAPLFI010000271.1 GCA_026390755.1 Ignavibacteriota bacterium | reverse complement strand
TTCCTTTAATACTTGCTCCCGAAGTAAATACTGCTTTGCACTTATTAATATTTGCTCACTTACTTTCGGGGAGAGTTCATACGAGTTCAATAACTCGTATATGAACTCTCCTTCCGAAGTTTTTTCCCTTTGTCTTTCTAACTCTAAATGTTTCCTTTTTTTCATTTGTCTATCTCCTTTGTTTTAGTATTTTAACAAAAGTGATAGGACAAATGTCCTTATCTGAGTAAAACCATTTTTTTTGTACTTATGAAATTCCCGGCAACGAGTTTGTAAAAATATAAGCCGCTTGCCAAACCTTCCGGATTAAAGTCTATTTCATATCTGCCCGGTTTCTGCTTTGAATTTACGAGGACCGCAATTTCTCTGCCGATAGCATCATAGACGGTCAGTTTTACGCCGGTGTATTCTTTAATCATGTAGGAAATTCTGGTTTTAGGATTAAAAGGGTTGGGAAAATTCTGGTCGAGCCTGAAATCCACAAATTCAAACGGTTCATCGCCTCTTTTATCTTTCAAAATCCAGTTTCCCGGGTCGAAAGTAACTGTTACAGGTTTACCCGCTACCGTAAATTTATATGAATTACGCAATGAATCATTCATTACATAAAACAACGTATCCTGATTCACGGTTTTAACCGATATACAAACGGGCATTTTAAAAAAAGAAGGGTATGTATTCTGCACCTGAGTTACATTCACGGTTACTGCAAATAAATTCCCGCCAATATCTTCATACCCCCAGTTTATGATGTATTGAGGATAATTTTCGCCGTAAATCCACTGCGAGAAAAAATAACCAAGCTGTTTGCCGTAAACATTTTCCGCAACTCTCTGAAAATCTTCCGTGACCGCTGTTTTATACGCAAAAAGTGAATCGTTCGCGTAATTCCTGAGTATTCTGAAAAAAGAAGTATCTCCCGTTACACCCCTCAGCATGTGAAGAACGATTGAACCTTTTGCGTAGCTTCTGCTACGATTGAACCTTTTGCGTAGCTTCTGCTTCCGTTGAAAATTTCGTTAACGGAATTGACATTCTGAACATATATAGAGCCTTTTGCTCTTTTAGCATCGAGCATCCGGCTCCTTATAAACTCATCATAAGCCGTTTTTCCTCTCACTTCTTCAATATACACACCCTCGGAATACGTTGCAAATCCTTCATTCAGCCAAATATTTTCCCAGTCCCTGCAAGTAATTTTATCCCCGAACCACTGATGAGCAAGTTCATGCGCAATGATTCCTTCCGTAAAAGAACCCATTGATGATATTGTCTGATGCTCCATACCGCCTGCCCAGCTAAACTCAGCATGTCCGTATTTTTCGTTTATAAACGGATACAGACCGTACTTACCGGAAAAGACTCCCAGCATTCTGACAGTATTATCGAGATTTGCTTTATAAGAATTCAGGTTCTCGGGATAAATATAATGAGTTACAATCATCGAATCCGTTGTAGAATACCGGAAATAGTTCGTGTAAAGTTCATAATCAGTCACAGCAAGAGAAATCAAATATTGAGCTATGGGATACCGGCTTTTCCATTTAAAAGTTTTTGTATTATCCGGATTAACAACAACCGTTTCAAGCACACCGTTTGAAACAGCTGTCAGGTTTTGGGGACACGTTATCCAGACATCCGAAGAATCTGCTTTATCGGACGGAGTATTTTTGCACGGGAACCAATCCGGGGCTCCGTACGGCTCGCTGAGAGACCATGCAACGGGCTGGGATGAATGAGAACCGAAGACAAAACTTCCGAATCCGTTAACCGGCGGCAATCCGCGGTAGTATATAACAACTGAAAATGCGGAACTGCCGGAATTTAAAACAACTGAAATTTTATTCCCCGCGTAAGTGAAAGTACAGCCGGCAGGTGATTTAACAGAGTCAACATACATTCCGTCGCTGAAGTCAAGAAAAAAATTGTTGCCGTATCCATTTTTAAAGGAACCTTTTACTGACACTTCGCCTATAAGATATGAAGGACTGAACTGAATTCTGAGATTGAGTTTGTAATAACTTATGTTTATTGTAGTATCACTTTTATAACTGCTTTGTCCGGCTGAGTTTAAAAACAAGCCCGGGTTTGCGGAGTTATAATGTGAGCAGTTATAGATTTCTTTACCGTGTAAATTCCCGTTAAAAAGAAATAAAAGCAACATAACAATCTGAATGACCTTTGCGGATAATTCTCTTTGGTACAATATTTGCATTATCTCTGCGATAATTTATGAAGTTGTTTTTAATTAATATTTTTTATAAATAGACTTAATCATACATTCTTAATTTAAAAAAAATAAACATGAAAAAGACCAAATTAATTTTTCTACTGTTATTAATTTCCAATATAGGATTATCTCAGGTATGGAATCAGAGACTAACGGGAATTGCGATGTGGTCTCTCGCTAAAGATTATCAGGGTAATATATACGCAGGAGCTTCCGGCACAACTAAAAGTATTTATAAATCCACGAACGGCGGCGATAACTGGACAGAGGTGTTCAGCGGCGGAGTTTCGAACTTCCTGGGTATTGCCTGCGATTCGCTGAATAATGTTTACGCCGCGTATGTCAGCGGCGGTATGGTTAAATCAACTAACGGCGGAACTAACTGGACAGTAATTCCTGTCTCGACATTCGGAAGTAACAGTGTTCAGACCGTCGGATGCGGGAAAAACGGTAATATATTCGTAGGAACAACCGTCGGCGGATTTTATAAAAGCACGGACTACGGAAACACATTCCCCGAGAATCCGTTGACAGGTGTCAACGTAGTTCATGTTTTTGTTGATAAGTACAACTCCAATATTGTATACGCCGGAGTATCATCAACGGGAACTGTCGGTATATACCGCTCGACGGATGCAGGGTCATCGTTCGGTCCCAATATTAACAGCGGTATTTCATGCTGGGGAATAGTGCAGAAAAATGTAAATGACCTTTATTCGGTTACAACAACAACAAGTTACGCATTTTCAAAATCATCAAACAGCGGTCTTAACTGGGTATCAGTCGGCAATTTAACCGGTGCCATGCGCGGTATGTCGCTCGATATTGCGGGAAATATGTACGGCTCAGGCAACGGCGGAGTCTGGCGCACAACAAATAACGGCGTTTCATTCACGAATTTTAACTTTACTATTACGGCAAATCAATGCCTGGCTTATCAGAACAGAGTTCTCACCGCGACAACAGGCTCCACAAACGGCGGAATATGGTTTACGATTGACACAACTATTACTGCCGTGAATAACACAGGTTCAACCCTGTCCGGTTCTGCACGTCTCGAGCAGAATGACCCGAATCCGTTCAATGCGCAGACTGAAATCTCATACTATATTCCGGGTAACGGTACTGTGAAGCTTGAAGTATTTGATTTGCGGGGACGTTTAATAAAATCAATATACAACGGTAATCAGAATAACGGTACTTACAGATATATATTCGATGCAGGGGGATTGTCGAGCGGGATATATTTTTACAGACTGATATTTACTGATGCTGCAGCATCTTCCGGAGATTTCATTCAGACGAAAAAAATGTTTTTTATAAAATAATTGCCGATAATATTTCAATGCGGCGGAGTTTTGGGTTTAAGACAGTTTTATTGATTATTTCGCGTTCCGGGCGAAGGCGCTGAATTCGCTGAGGAATTTTCTGTGGTCTTTATAATGGATGGTTTTGATTCCGAGCGATTTAGCGCAATCAATATTGTCTTTCATATCGTCAATAAGCAGTGTATTCTCCGGCTTCAGTGAATACTTT
>JAPLFI010000108.1 GCA_026390755.1 Ignavibacteriota bacterium | reverse complement strand
GCCCAGCTTTGACGATGAAATAAAGGGAGCCGTAAAACGCGTTCCCGATAAAGACGGTAAGAGAACTGAAATAATTTGCGCAAACTGCGGCGGGCATCTCGGACACGTTTTTATCGGAGAAAAATTTACCGGTAAAAACACAAGACACTGCGTAAATTCAATATCAATGAAATTTATACCCTACAAAGACAATATAAGAACTGACACTGCTTATTTTGCAGGAGGATGTTTCTGGGGTGTGGAACATTTATTGTCCAAATCCAAAGGTGTTATATCCGTTACATCCGGATACATCGGCGGCTTTATGGATAATCCGGCATATAAGGAAGTTTGCTCGGGTACGACGGGACATGCAGAAGCGGTTGAAGTTGTCTTCGATACTTCCGTAACTAATTTTGAAACGCTCTTAAAACTGTTCTTTGAAATTCATGATTTCACACAGGTGAACCGTCAGGGACCTGACATCGGTGAGCAATACCGCTCGGGAATTTTTTACACAAGCAATGACCAGAAAATAACGGCGGAAAAAATCACTGGAATACTGACGGCAAAGGGTTATTCCGTTGCCACTGAAATTACAAAAGCAAATAAATTCTGGAAAGCCGAAGATTATCATCAGGATTATTATGAAAAAAACGGCAAAGAACCTTACTGCCACGTCTATAAAAAAATATTCGATTAACCGTGACGGTATGTCGGAAAAATAAACTTGAATAACATATTAAAATTTTGTAACTACTCAGCTATCATTAACAATGCAATGGAACGCAGATAACGCAGATTAATATGATTAACGCAGATAATTATAAACATTCGGAAATCACGCAAAAAATTATTGGCGCTTTTTACAAAGTATATAATACGCTTGGCTATGGTTTCTTCGGTAGAAGGTCTATGTACATGCACTTTTGATTGAATTAAGAAAATTGGGATTGATCTGTGAAACGCCGTATTTTCAAACAAAAAAATCTTATTTAATCATAACAATCAGCGTCATCAGCGTTCTAAATTATCGGATGAGTAGTTACAAAATTTTTTTAAATCCCTTTATCCTTAATTAAATAAACACAGAAAGGAAATTACTATGCATCACAAAATTTTATTCCAACCCTCGGAAGCTCTGGTACATATTAACCTTAATGAAAACGAGGAAGTCCAGGCGGAAGCAGGCGCTATGGTCTTTAAAAGCTGGAACGTGGAAATTGAAACCACCACAAAAGGCGGGTTATTCGGCGCTTTGAAGAAATCCGTGCTCGGAGGTGAATCATTTTTCACGAACAGATTCATTGCCAGACAGGGTGCGGGTGAAATCGGATTTACTGCCCCATTCCCGGGCGATATAAAGCATTTCAACCTTACAGGCGAAAACATGTTCATACAATCCGGCTGTTTTGTCTGCTCTGCGGCAACGGTCAACCTTGATACGAGCTGGGGCGGAGCAAAAGGATTCTTCGGCGGTCCCGGACTGATAATGCTGAAGGCAAACGGAACCGGCGATTTATTCGTGAATTCGTTCGGAGCAATATTTGAAAAGAAAATGGAAAATGACAGATTCATAGTTGACACGGGTCACATTGTCGCCTTTACGGACGGATTAACTTTCAATATAAAGAAAGTCGGCGGGCTGAAATCCACGTTTTTCAGCGGTGAAGGACTCGTAGCCGAATTCAACGGAACGGGTACACTCTGGATACAGACAAGAAATCAGAGCTCATTCCTTGAATGGATAGTTACAAGAATTCCCTCAAAAGGTTCTTAAATAAGATAATATTATTCCCGGAAATTGTAACTTTTTGTATTGGTTTATCGTATAAATAACCAACTAAAGAGAAATTTGCTAATTTTAAACAATTTTCTGCTATGAAACAAAAAGAAAAGTTTTATTCGTCGCTCATTGTCGCGCTTGTGGCAGGATTTATTTACTTCCAGTTTGCAGATGTTGAAACCATTAGAAATTTGCCTAAGTTAGCTTATAAGATGTTTACCGGAACAGTTGAACCGCAATCCACTACAACAATTGCCCTTAACGCACCCGATTCCACAACCAAATCGAATAAAGACAAAGTATTAAAAGTATCAGAAACCGATTTTAGCAATGACATTCGCGTAACCGATGAAAAAGCGGATTTTATTATGAGATTTGCCGACCAGAGCATGCCGGTAAGTCTGTCATCAATATTCCGGAACAACAGAGGTATGAATGTTGATATTCAGGACTTTGCTTTTAAAGTTCACTCGTTTGAAAGAGAACACCCCGAATTAGTACAGGATGTCGGAATAAAAGTGGATTTTGGAGAAGATTATGTTAACTTTGCGTCATTCGGAGATAATTTCATGCACGATTCCAATAAAATAAATATTATTGTCAAGATGAACAAGCTGGATTCGATTAATATTTATCTGGACAAGACAATGGAAAAACTCGACGAATCAATGGAAAAGCTTAACAAAGAACTCGCAGGAAAAGATTTTTCGAAAATGGCTCCCAAAATTGACAAGGCAGACATTGAAATTGAAATTGACATGAGCGAGTTCAACGAAGGGATGAAAGAATTTGAAGAAAATATGAAGGACTTTAAATTTGATATGAAAGATTTCGAAGAAGGTATGAAGGAATTGCGCAAGAATATGGACGGACTTAAAGAGAACATGAAAGAACTCGAGAAGAATCAAATAAAGAAATACAAAATTAAAGTGGAAGAAGTAGAAAGCTGATATGCTTTTTATTATTGGAAAAAAAAAGCCCGCTCTCCCGGGCTTTTTTGCTATAT
>JAPLFI010000141.1 GCA_026390755.1 Ignavibacteriota bacterium | reverse complement strand
TTCCTTTAATACTTGCTCCCGAAGTAAATACTGCTTTGCACTTATTAATATTTGCTCACTTACTTTCGGGGAGAGTTCATACGAGTTCAATAACTCGTATATGAACTCTCCTTCCGAAGTTTTTTCCCTTTGTCTTTCTAATTCTAAATGTTTCCTTTTATTCATTTGCCTATCTCCTTTTTTAGTATTTTAACAAAAGTGATAGGACAAATGTCCTTATCTTATTAATAACATTTTCCTCGTTTCATTAAACCCCTCCGCCGTTAACCTGTAAAAATACACTCCGCTCGCAAACCTGCTCCCATCAAACGTTGCCTCATAAGTGCCTTCCGCCTGCCTTTCATTCACCAGCATTTCTACCTCCCGCCCCATCACGTCATACACCGCCAGCCTCACACTCCCGGAACGAGGCAAATCATAACGTATCCTCGTCACCGGATTAAACGGATTAGTAAAGTTCTGCGACAATGAACAGGTTGAAGGTATCTCGATTGAAATGTTATTTGCAGATGTTATTTCAGATAATGGTCTTCTCCATACGCCGTGATTCGCTGTTCCTACAAAGATATAACTATCTTTAATTAGCAAACCATTTGTAATAGTATCTGTTAATCCTTCGTTAGTTCTTCTCCAAGTTGAAAAATTATTGTTTGATGTATAAACACCTTGATCAAAAGTAGCAGCGAATAAATAATTTCCAAAGTATCCCAAAGAATAAACATTTTTATTGTTAAATGATGTTAAATGCGTCCAGCTTATACCATTATCTGTAGACATTTTAACACCATAATTAATATACCAAAATCCTATAACCATTCCAGCAAAAACGATATTATCTTTTACCATAAAATACCATGGGTGTCCATTAATATTTGAATTATTCCAAATTACTCCTTGATTAGTTGAATAGTAAATATCCTCAATATGTAGCCCACCTGGACTATACAAAGAAACACTTGCAATCAAGTTGTTTCCGCTATATGCCAATGATCTTGTTCCGCCTTGCATCGGAATTTGATTCCAGCTATTTCCATTATTGCTTGATTTGAATATAGCATTTTGAGATGTACAGCCAGCATAAAGATTATTTCCATCTGAAGTAAACGAGGATACTGATATATTATTTAATGATGTTTGTGTCCAGTTTCTTCCGCTATCTATTGAAACATATACACCAGACATGTTTGTTCCTGCAAAAATTCTGTTCCCAAATTGATATACACGCCAAATTCTCTGGTTGATTATAAATGATTTAGTCCAGTTTAATCCATTATTCGTAGTAATATAAATTCCTGAATCAATGGTACCTGCATAAATATTGCCAAAACAATTTGATAGACATTCCATACTGATGTTCTGCAGGGAGGTTTGAGTCCATTGGGAATATGTCTCCTGAACGAATAATGATAAATGCAGAAGTAAAACAATAATACTTGAAATGATTATTTTTTTCATAATGTAAAATTATCTGATTAATAACATTTTCCTTGTCTCCCCGAACCCATCCGCCGTCAACCTGTAAAAATACACCCCGCTTGTAAATTGCGAGGCATTCCAATCAACCGTGTACTGCGTATATAGTATCTCTGTTAACCCTGAAAAAATCAGTCACACGTTTATCCGTATATTGTTCCATAAATTTAATTTAAATAATAATGAATTAATTTACAGCATTGAAATAAAACCGTAAGGTTCTATTAACTTTTTGAACTCACTTCATATAAACAAATTTACGGGATTTGAGGAATACATTAT
>JAPLFI010000083.1 GCA_026390755.1 Ignavibacteriota bacterium | reverse complement strand
AACAGGATATTTCTTTTCAAAAGTGATGATGAAAGAAAAACAATATCTCACGAACTTGTGCATATTTATCAGTATGAAAAATTAGGAATAGATATTTTTTTACATGTTTATCTGGATGAGTATATCGGGAAAAAGAAAAATACGAGAATAGCACTGGAAGTCCCAGCTTATGAATTTGGCAATGATTTTAAAGCAAATGGCTATTGCTTAGATAAAATTAACAGATATAAATATAAAATTATTCCGCCGGCGAATTAAATCGCTGTCATTGAAGGTGTCCGATGTTTTGAGCGGGGTAAACATAATAATTGGCTGGTCATTATCGGGCGGAAAAAGTGGACTATTTTTAAGGGAGATATTTAATGGTGCTATTGTAGCTTATGCTTTATTGGATCGGTGGCTTCTTCAGAACTATCCGTCCTTAATAAATTGTAAAAGTTTTAGGCTGAAATATGTAAATAAATCTAACTAAATTTAAGTAACCAAAAAGGTCAGTTTTTAGACAGAATTAACATAATTGAAGGCGGAAAGAGGATTATTAAATTTATGGGCACATTTTCATAGTTATTCGCCAGAAATAAAAGTATCATTAAATGATACGAATCTTAACAATAATTATCATATTTTTACTAATAATTAAGATGCTTCAAAATTCAATTTTATTTGTTATGTTCTACATAGTTCAAAGAAACTAATTAATTAAAATATTATCCAGTATATGCATTTATTTGAAAGAGTATTATCAGTTTCCGTTGAAGAAATTGAGCTTGAATTAAGAGGGATTAAAGAAATTGCCTGGGCTGATTTTTTATTAAATCCAAGAAAATTAAGAGGCAGTGATTTTCTAATGCGCTGGTCACAAGGTGTATGGAGTGAACATCGATTAACGGAATCTGTTAATAAGACTAAAAAATTCTACGCAATACCTTATGGACCAAGCGGTACGGCACCGGATAATGATGTGAGAGCATTTGAATTATACTTTGAAAGATTAGAAGCGGCGGGACTTGGTAAAATTAAACGCCCCGACCTTTTAGTTTTTAAATATAAAGACAAACAATTTGTTGACAAATTCATTGCGAAAATTGGAGGAATAGAAGAATTACCGTTTATTGCTGAAGAGAATCTTAAAAATCTTATTCAATAAGCAATAATTGCAGTTGAATGTGAAAACTCTCTTTGGGTTGCAGAAAAAATGCCGAAATACAACACTCCGATGAAACCACAAAAACGACTTGGAGGGAAATTTGGATTTGCAAAAACTGCTGTTCTACCAACAGTAATAATAAAAGAGGAAGACAGAAAACCTTTAAGCACGTGGCAAAATAAAAATAAAATTCCAATTCATGTCTGGCATGTTTTCTTTGACAGAGCTTATGGTCTTTCGTTTAACGAAGCGCAACGCTTAGTTAAAAAGGGATTAATTCAACCCACAGAACAAGTTTTTCAAGCCCCCGGCGGAGCAACAACAAAAAAATTAATTTACAAATTCTATTACAATTATGCATATCCTTTGGGTGTTGCTAATGAAAGGCCTAAATTAGTGCCTGCCTGCATAGAAGATAAAAATGGTCACATTTTACCTTATGTTAAATTTCAAGGTGGATCTCTCAACATTACACAAGATGGTATAAATGTTCTAAATTCACTTTAATGGAAACTGTTATAAAACAACAACGCATACCGACAAATTGGGATGAAAGAGAAATCCTTAGAGAAAAAGGACAGTTTTGGACTCCAAGCTGGGTTGCAGAGGCAATGTTAGCTTATGTATGCGAAAATACAGATTTAATTTTTGATCCTGCGACCGGTAACGGCGCTTTCTTCGAAGCATTACTTAAACTAAACAAATCTCATATTTCTTTTTACGGAACAGACATTGACAATCGTGTTCTTGAAAATGATATTTATAAACACAAATCTTGTACTGTTGAAAACAGAGATTTTTTAAAAAACACACCTCAAAGAAAATTCAAATCTATTGTCGCGAATCCGCCTTATATAAGACATCACAGAATTGATGAAGAAACAAAGCAATTGCTCAAAAAAATATCTACAAATATAACAGGATTTGCGATTGACGGCAGATCCGGTTATCATATTTATTTCTTTCTTCAAGCGCTAAGATTATTAGAAAAAGATGGTAAACTTGCGTTCATAATGCCTGCAGACACTTGTGAAGGAACTTTTGCTAATAAATTGTGGAAATGGATTTCGGAAAACTTTTGTATTGAGGCAGTATTGACTTTTGATGAGGCGGCAACACCTTTCCCGAACGTTGATACAAATGCACTGGTCTTTTTGATTAAAAATTCTAATCCACAAAAAAAGTTCTACTGGGTTAAAGCAAACCAAGCATATTCGAATGACCTATTTACTTTTATTTCAAGCAATTTCAGTAAACAAAAATATGAGACGATAGAAATAAAACATCGTCAGCTTAAAGAAGGAATATTGACTGGTTTTTCAAGACCGGAACAAAATCACAATGGTTTCAATTACCATCTAAATGATTTTGCCCGCGTTATGAGAGGAATCGCAACCGGAGCGAATGATTTTTTCTTTATGACTGCCGAACAAGTGAAAGAGCGCGGAATACCAGATGAGTGTATAAAAAGAGCCATAGGGAGAACAAAAGATATTTCGGAAGAAATATTGACCGATTCGGATATTGAGAAATTGGATCAAAGAAAACGACCGACGTATATGTTAGCAATTAACGGACATAATAAATTCCCGAAAGAAATTAACGACTACTTGAAAATAGGTGTAGAAATGGGTTTACCCGACCGTTCGCTAATTAAACAGCGAAAACCCTGGTACAAAATGGAAAAAAGAGAAATACCACCAATTTTATTCGCCTATTTAGGCAGACGTAATACAAGATTCATAAAAAATGAAGCCGGCGTTTTACCTTTGACATGTTTTCTATGTGTTTATCCGTTCGCAACGGACACTGAATATATTAATCGTCTTATGCAAGCTTTAAACCATCAAGATACATTAGAAAATTTAAAACTTGTTGGCAAAAGTTATGGTTCGGGTGCTATAAAAGTGGAACCCCGCAATTTAGGAAAGCTGCCTATTCCGGATCACATAGTTGAACAGTATGGCTTAAAAGCCGGGAGATTAATATTTATTGAGAAAATTTCTTAGCGGCAATCCTGCAGAAAAATTGCTTACGAAAATAGCATCCGAAGTCAGGAAATTCAATCTCAGCCTAAGCTAAGCTCCGCTTTTGTATTTTTATTAAATAATTTAATCTTTTAATCAAAGCTATTTATTAAAATCAAGTAATATGTTCATAAAAATTTTTCACACAGCAGATTTACACCTCGGGATGCAGTTCACGAGGGGCTATACTAAAGATTTAAAAGATGCGTTAAACCAGGAGAGGTTTGATTGCCTGAAACGGATGATAAAAACTGCAAATGACGAAAAATGTGATTTATTTGTTATTGCAGGCGATATGTTTCAAACCGTAAAGATTCCGACGAAGGATATCAGAGAAACTGCAAGTATTTTGAATGATTTTGAAGGAACCAGAGTTATTATTCTTCCCGGGAATCATGATTATTATAACGAAGATTCCAAGCAGATGTGGAATTCATTAAAAGATAAAGTTAAAGACGGGCTGTTGATTTTCCTTGATATGCAAGAAGTAGTGGAACTGACTGTAGGTGAAAAGAAAATAAATATTTACCCGGGTCCTTGTTTTTCTCAACATTCCGAGGAAAATATGATTGACTGGATAAAAAACGATAATGTTGAATCTGATTCAATTAATATCGGAATTACTCATGGCTCGGTTGAAGGATTTTCGCCTGATATGGAAAAAAAGTATTTCCCAAAATCACTAAGGGAACTTGAAGTGTGCAATCTCGATTTATGGTTACTCGGGCATACACATATAAGGTATCCAAGAGAGACAGAATCTGTCAAAAGCGATTATTTTATGCCGGCGACTCCCGCGCCTGACGGATTTGACTGTTTTCATAAAGGATCGGCATGGCTGATTGAAGTTAACAGTGATAAATCAATAAAAGCAAAATCTATATTGACGGGTAAATATTATTTTAAGACTATTATCAAAACAGTAAATTCTTTTGACGATGTAATTTCTTTAAAAAACGAAATTCAGTCTGAAGATAAAGATCTTTGTTTGTTGAAATTAACGGTTGAAGGGTACCTTGACGAAGATGATTTGAAGACGATAACAACGATAGAAAACGACATTAAGGGTTTTGTACGGTACCTTGAGTTTGAGAATAACATCAAACTTAAAATTACTAAAGATTTTATTTCCAAAAGTTATCAGCAGGATTCATTTCCATATAATTTCCTGAATAAATTAATTGATTCAGACAATAAAATAGCTCCTCAGATGGCTTATGACTTACTTAAGGAGGTTCAGAAATGATACTTAAAAAACTTACCTTAAACCCTTTCGCAGGAATAATAAATAAAGCAATTGATTTCAATTCCGGTTTGAACATATTTCTCGGGGCAAACGAGGCAGGTAAAAGTACTGTGGTAAAATCAATACTCGCTTTGCTTTTTATAAAACCTGCATCGGGAAAAAGAGAAAAAGAAATATTTAAGAATTATCTTCCTGTGGGCGGCGGGGACACAATCAAAGCGGTCCTTGAATTTTCGGTAAATGATGCTGATTATAGTTTAAATAAAAGCTGGGGCAATAATAATACAACGGAATTAACATTATCAGACGGAACAATATTAGCAAAATATGAGAGTATAGACAAAAAGATACGTGAGTTTTTACAGCTTTCCCGTTTAACTTATGAAAATGTTCTTGTTGTTAATCAAAACAAACTTACATCCACCATTGAAGATATTAACAATTTAGAAATTAGAAATGATTTAACTCAAATATTACGGACTGCATTATTTGAAACCGGTGGGGTTTCTGTAGATAAATTTAAAGAACTGATTGATAATAAAGAATCCGATTATTATAATAATTGGGACAGGTCTGCTAACAGACCAAGAGGAAACAAAGATTTTAATGACCAATGGATAAAGGGTAATGGGCTTATTGTAAAGTCATATTACAAATACAGAGAACTTGAAAACGATTTAAAAAAGATTGAGGAATATGAATTTAAGATTGATGAATATAATAGAAATATTACAGAACTGACTGATATATGTTCTAAACTTAGTCTCTTTATATCCGGCAATAAAAAAACTTATGAGGATAGTTCCAAAAGAGAACTTTTTGAAAGTAAAGCACAAAACAATAAAGAACAGACAAAAAGTGTTAATGAGGCAGTTAAGAACTGGCCTAAAATTGAATCCGACCTGGAACACCAAACTACCACAAAGAAAAATCTTGATGATAAGATAAAAGAATTAAATATACAGAAAATTCAGGCATTAGATATTGAAAGTAAGAAATATCGAGCTGATAAATATTTGAGAATAAGGAATTTATATGTTGAATCAGATGAAAATAATGAGAGGTTAAAAACATTAACTAAGGTTACGGCTGATGATGTCAAGAAATGTAATGGTATCAAACGGAAAATTGATAATTTAAGTAACAAACTTGAAGCACAGAAATTATATGCGAAAATATCAGCAAAAACTGATATGGCGGGCAAGGTTACACTTGGTACGGAAGATGCAAAGCAATTTAGTTTGCTAGGCGGAGAATCACAGGAAGAAATTGCAAACGGAAGATTTATATACGAAAATGAATCCATGAGGATTGAAGTAACTTCCGGAAATGAAAATATTGAGGATATTATAAACAAACTAAATGCAGAGAAAAATGAATTTGATAAATTATTAAAATCATTTAAGATAGATAGCATAGAATCACTTGATTTGCTGGAAGAGACGTATAAAGCGCAAATAAATACAATAAGCAACCTTAAAAGCAGAATTAAAGATGAATTAGGTGAAGATACTATAGAAGGCTTGGAAATAATTTATAATGATATACAGAACACTAAAGTTCATAGAACAAGTAACGAACTAAGCGAGGATATACTTAAATTAAGCAACGAATTAGCCGTACTCAAAGAACAAATAAAAGTAAATAACAATCTTATTGCAAATTATACAAAGGAATTCCTGAATAAAGATTCTTTAATAGATAAATTAGTTATCTTGAAAACCGAGGCAATTAAACTGGGAGAAGAACTTTCAGGATTATCCCCTCTTCCCGAAGGATATTCAGATTCCGTGTCTTTTATTGAACAATATAATAATAGTAAAACAGAATTAGATAATAAAAAAGACGAGTTAAGCGGCAAAAGAGAAGAATTGTTAGATTATGAAAAGAATGACCCTAAAAAATCACAGAAAGATGTTGACGAAGATCTGCGGGATGCAAAAAAGGAATTCAATAAACGTATTGAAGAAGGCGATGCAATATTACTTATAAAAGAAACGATAATAAATACCCTGGCTTCTGCCGGAGATACATATAAACCTCTTCAGGATGCTGTGAATAAATATCTGAATGCTTCGATGAACATTGATAATTGCGATATTAAACTTGATGAGCTTAATGCAAAATCTCTGACAAGAGCAAACAAAGAAATTCCTGTTGGTCTATTATCAACAGGAACAAAGGATTTGCTGGGACTTATTTTACGGCTTTCAATGGCGGAATTTTATCTTAAAGACAACAAAGGATTTTTGATTATGGATGACCCGCTTGTGAATCTTGACCCTCAGCGGCAGTTAAAAGCTGTTGAATTGATAAAAGAATTCTCAAAAGAAAAACAGATAATAATAATGACTTGTCATCCGAGGCATGCTGAATTATTTAATACAAACGTAATGGAATTATAAAACAGCGCGACGGATAATACAATAAATGGATACTACCCGCAGAAAGCTGCGGGGTATCTTATGTTTTTAGGTATCGGTAAATTTGTTAAGGTTGTTAATATTAGCAGAGCGGATTTCAGAGGAGTGCTAAATGAGGAGGCAGTGAAACTGCTCGACAGATTCGGGCTGGTTAAGGATACAACGAACGCAATTACTTTAGGAAACAGGATATTTCTTTTCAAAAGTGATGATGAAAGAAAAACAATATCTCACGAACTTGTGCATATTTATCAGTATGAAAAATTAGGAATAGATATTTTTGTACAGGTTTATCTGGATGAGTATATCGGGAAAAAGAAAAATACGAGAATAGCGCTGGAAGTTCCTGCTTATGAATTCGGCAATGATTTTAAAGCAAATGGCTATTGCTTAGATAAAATTAACAGGTATAAATATAAAATTATTCCGTCCCCTGATTAAATCGCTAACGTTAAAGATGTCCGATATTTTGAGCGGGAAAGTATAATATTATTTCCTTTTCTTTTCAGAAGGTACCGATATATGGCGAATTAGTTTATCTGATTTGGTATCAATAACTACCGCCGTGAGCTTTCCGCCGAAGACGCAACCGGTGTCAATATTCATATAATGATTCGGCTTGTAATAAACATTTTCTGTCGGTGTATGTCCGATTATTTGTATTTTTTTCAGTTTTGACGGAATTTCCCGATTCCATAAAACATTGTCAGGCGGTTTGTTCTTTTTAATCCCTCCGTGCGAAATAATGCAGTTATCGAGTTCTATTTTCAAAGGGAATTTTGAAATGAAGTCGTAATGTCCGCAATCACGGAATTCCGTCGTGAATTTCCGGAAACTCCTGCTCTTTTTTCCCAGATAACTAAATATGGTTTGGACTCCCCCGTTCCATTGCCAGTGGCTAAGGTTTGTTTCATACCCGGGGACAATTTCATAATTAGATTTCCGGATTGCCCTGATAAGCATATCCTCATGATTCCCCATAACCGGCTTAATGTTGTTATCAATACAGAAATGTATAACGCTTTTAGAGTCTCGTCCGCGGTCAATTAAATCACCAACAGAATATATATCGTCAGTGTGCGTAAGCAATATTTTATATAAGTCACATAATTCCGAATAGCACCCGTGAATATCCCCGATTACTCCAATTATTTTTTCTTTTGTCATATTACAAATCCTGAAATAAATTCAGGACAAGTATAGTGAAACATTCCGTTATTTTATTCTAACAATATAAGAAATTATTCCCGCTTTCCTTAACCCAATAAACCTCATCCTCAGTCATCCCGCCCTACCGTTTTGTCATCCTAAACTCGTTTCAGCATCTCCTTAACACTTAACACTTAACACTTAACACTTAAAACTTAAAACTTAAAACTTAATCACTTAACACTTATGTCACTTAATTATTTTCCAATAACCTGTTTTATTTGAGCCGATACGTACGATGATTCCCTGTTTCTTTAATGATGATATTATATTTTCAATTTTTCGCTTGCTTAGTCCGCTTACTTCTTCGAGTTTCGGTTTCGATAAATAAGGGTTTTTCTCTAAAAGTAAAATGATTGTTTTTATATCTCCGTTTATCGCCCCGTTTATCGCCCCGTTTATCGCCTCGTTTATCGCCCCGTTATCAGGATTATCTTTTAAATCACCTATTTCATTTTCAACAAAAAATGGATGCTTTGGCAATGTAACTAAGAAAAATGTTCTATTCGCATCAGTTTCAAATATCGGCTCAGCAGAGCCATTGTTCTTCATTGCCGTTCTTATTTTTGGAATACCCGTACACCTTCCTTCTGTAAGTTTCATCTCTTTGAAATACTCGCCAATCCTGCGATTGCGATATCTTCTTGTTACAAACAGTTTCTTTTCAATATCGCAATCTCGTATTGAACGGTCGGGACCGGGAAAGTTTAAAATCTGAATACAATCTTTATTTATACGAATTTCAACCGGTTCACGAATATCGTAGTCTCTGTGATACATAGCATTAACAACACTTTCTTCGAGCGCATCATACGGATAATTAAAAAACCTGTCCGCTTTTTCCCGATTGGGGTACTTAATGATTTGTTCTTTCAAAATCATATTTTTCATGTATCTCAATACATCCTTTATTTGCTGTTGAATAGGTCCGCTAAAAATCTTCTCATCAAGCATGTCGCCTCCGGCATCTGTAGCAAAATGAACAAGCTCAATTTGCGAATAGCGGATAAAATCCTGCGGTTTATCGTTAAAAAGCAGAAGTCCAATATTTAATGGTTTAATACACTCATCGGCGCCATAAGCAATATTCATTTGCCGGCAAAGTGTTTCAAATGGCAGATTTGACGCGGTGTGATACAAATCACTCTGAACCTCGTGCAAAAATTCTTTAATTAATGTTAACTTAATATCTGCTATACTTGCATGATGGTTTATCCTGTCGTCAAAGGGAACAACACCTGCAAGCGAAACAAGTTCTTTTAGCTCTGCATCTTTTGCCGCAACGGTACTTGAAAAGTGGCGAATATAGTACTTATAATCTTTATTATTCTTTGAAAGCGAGGCTGGGGCTTTATATGGTCTGGTTTGTCCCCCGGGAACCCAAATAATGAGCAACTGTTTATTTTTATATGTAATTGGCTCAACTATAGGGAAATAAACCGGATGCATCAAATTACAAAGTCGCAGCAGCTCTTTTTGAATGCGGTCAACACTGTCAGGCTCTATCCCTATTGGTTGAATATTAAGTTTGCCCTCTTGCCCGGCAATCCCAATCACAATATAACCTCCGCCCCAGTTATTAAAATCGTTGGCAAATGCACACATAGTATGAAGGATAGCTTCATCATTAAATCCTTTTTTGAATTCAATTCGCTCCCATTCAACCACGTTACCAGATAATAAATCGCCAATATTAATAGGTAATGCCATAAGTAGTTTAATTTAGCTCTTGATGGTCAAATCTCTTTCGCTTTTGCTCTTATCCTCCTTAATCACTTATCAATTAATCACTCTGCACCCGTCCGTATAATACAACATTTTTATAATGTTTTCTATTGATTATTGAATCATCGCTTCTTCGTGCATTTACGTCTCTTCCGTCAACTATTTCAATACAAAACACAAAACACTTAATCACTTAACACTTAACACTGTTCTTTGCTCTTGCTCTTATTCTCAAAAGTTCTTTCTCAGTGAAACTCTGTGTTTCCTCTGTGTTCTCAGTGTCACATGCTCTTTGCTCTTGTTCTTTAACACTTAACACTTAACACTTAACACTTAACACTTCATCCTTTCCCCCTTAAAACTCCCCTCTGCGCAATATATCTTTTTTTTAATTATTTTCGAATTATTTTTATACTAATGAATAAATCAATAATTAAAATAAAAGAACTTTTAACTTCCTTTTTCAAAAAGAAATCCTACGGAAATGTATTCGGCTCTTTCTCCGGCTCTTCATCCTCCGCAGGCGCTGTTTACAAAAGCTATGCT
>JAPLFI010000460.1 GCA_026390755.1 Ignavibacteriota bacterium | reverse complement strand
TTATCGCAGGAGAGAAGAATTTTAAAAATGATAAGGTGGAAATCAAAGTTAGGCGCACGAGTGAAAGAATAATTGTCGGTACAGAGGAGCTAAGAGTAAAGTTACGCGAAATAATTTTATGATTAAGAAAATTCTCGGGCAAAAATTCATACTTGCTTCGAAGTCTCCGCGGAGAATAAAACTTCTTCAGCAGATTAATCTGAATTTTACTTCAGAGGACAGCGCTGTTGAGGAAGCAGACTGTAACAGTCACAGCCCCGTTGCATGCGTAAGGCAAAATTCCAGATTAAAAGCCGATGCCGTTGCCCTTAGGCATAAAACCGGAATAATTATCGGCGCAGATACGATTGTAGTGCTTGGGGGAAAAATTCTCGGCAAACCGAAAAATATGAAACAAGCGGAACTTTATCTGAAGATATTAAGCGGAAAAAGGCATACTGTATATACAGGTATTTATTTGATAAATAAGGATTTTAGAAAAGAATTATTTGGATATGAGAAAACGTCGGTTTACTTCAGGGAATTGCCGGCTGATGAAATAAAATACTATGTTAAGACACACCCGCCCCTCGACAAAGCAGGGGCATACGGAATACAGGATGATTTCGGTTGTCTGTTTATTTCAAAAATTAACGGTGATTATTATAATGTTGTAGGCTTGCCGCTTACGAAATTATATATTATGCTGAAGCAAATAGTCTAACACCCGCTGAATTGTTTACAAAGTATAAAAAAAAGATATTACTATCGGTAGCATTCGGGGCGCTTGTGTTCCTTGCATTCAGTATATATGCTGACATAGATAAGCTTATCGGAGCTTTCGGAAAATTCGACTGGCTTTGGTTTCCTGTGGTTTTATTATTTTCGCTTGCTAATTATATACTGAGGTTCGCAAAATGGCATTATTACATAAAACTGCTTAAAATTGAAATTCGTCCGCTTAAAAGTCTTTTAATTTTTCTTTCGGCATTTGTTATGAGCGTGACACCGGGTAAAATGGGAGAGGTATTGAAATCCTATCTCCTGAAAGAAGAAAACGGAACATCAATTAGCAAATCCGCGCCGATTGTTTTAGCTGAAAGACTGACGGATTTTATATCCATTGTATTGCTTTGCATATTAGGAGCGTTTGTTTTTGGTTACGGACAGGTATTAATTATTATAGCCGGAATCGTTTTTATAACATCGGCATTGGTATTAAGCAGTAGAAAGTTTTCATTCGGCTTAATCGGAATGCTCGGCAAAGTGCGATTCTTCTCGAAACACACTGATAAAATTCACACGGCATATAACAGCATTTATTTAATGGTGAAATTCAGACCTTTGCTAAACGGGGTTCTTATAAGTTCTTTCGCCTGGTTTATGGAATGCGTTGGTTTTTACATAGTATTAAACGTATTTTCCGCATCATCGAATGTTGAAGTGAGTCTGCTTGTGGCGACATTTATTTACGGTTTTTCGACACTTGTCGGAGCTATTGCAATGTTACCCGGCGGATTAGGCGTCACAGAAGCGTTTCTTACCGGACTGCTTATTGTTCTGAAAATACCAAAAGATATATCGGTCGCGGCTTCACTGATTATCCGGGTAGCGACTTTATGGTTCGCGGTATTTATCGGAATTGTAACTGTTTTTATATATCAAAACTTAACGCACAGGAAATTTGAAAATATTACCAAACAGGATGCATAATGTCTTATTGTTTATTCCGACGAACTAATTATTTCTTATGCATTTTACAAGATGACAATAAATATATCTATTTGTTTGAACTATAGGATACCACTTTTTCCGTAAACCCAAATTCCTGATAAGTTATATAAAAAATCTTAACAATTGCTTACTATTACTTCTTCGTGTTTTGCATAATAGTAATTTAAATCAAAATTGTTACTTTGCATTCCGAATAATTTATCTTTGAATAAATCTCTGTCATTCTCAATAATGTTAAGGCATTCCGATAACCGGATATAATCGTCATCGTTTATTAAAAAACCATTTTCCCCGTCAATAATAATTTCAGGCATTACCCCTACTTTTGTTGATATTACAGGCTTTTCCATAAACAAAGCTTCAGCGAACACTAAGGACATCCCTTCCTTTTTTGACGTTATTACAACACAATGGGAATTGAATATTTCCTTTAAAACATCTTTATTTTCCATGTCATTTGTAAAACTTACTTCAATTGTTTTTGGAATATATTCATTTGTATATTCAACCAAAGTATTATAATACTTTAAGTCCCTGATAGTACCGATAAATTTGACTTTCATTGGTATATCATTATTAATATTACTAAGAGATTTCAGCAATAACATTTGATTTTTTAATGGATGAATAACTCCAATATTAATGATCACGAAATTATTTCTATTTATTGGAACATCTTTAAGCATTTGTTGTTTTAGTTCACCGAGCAGATCCCCGTCGATTGCCGACCTTATTATTACAGGGGAGTCGTTTTTGTTAACTTTTGTATAAAGTGTTTCCAAATATTTGGATATGACAATTACTTTACGGGCATTTCCAATAACGAATTTATAAATAATAAACCGTGCTAAAGCCGGTTCAATTACCTCTTTAATAGAAATTACATAAGGAATTCTGAGTATATTAAGAAGAATCATTTCAATTACACAAACGGATGAATTTACAAAACAAATATCAACGTCTTTCTTTAATTTTTTAAAAAATGGATATAAAACAAAAAACTTCTTATAAGAAAACTTTAAATAGAAATAATATCCCTTAAAACTAAATTTATCATAAGGGAATATTTTATCGGGAATGACCAAGTATTCATCGGAATAATCCATAAACATATTTTCCCTGTAACCGTCAGGAAAAACAGAAATAATGTAATATTTATTCTTCAGGTGCTTCAAGATCCTGAAAAAATCACCTTCACTTCCCCCGGACTTATTGGAGGACTGTGATATCATCATAATTCTTTTCATGTTTTCTGTAAATAAATATTGTTTAATCTTTCAAAAAGCCTGAATATTATATTCACATTTATTTCTCAATGTTTCTTCTCTTTTCGAGATTAAGCAAAATTAATTCTTTAAATTGCCTTATTTCATAGCGCTCTACAACTAAATAAAACCAAATCAGCAATATAATAATTGTAGAAGAAAACCCAATATATTTATTGAAAAATGATGCAGTATATGTTAAAATAAATGCGAATATTGAGTAAATAAAAGTGAGCAATATTTTCTTCTCGAATTTAAACCCAATCGAGTGTCTTGTGTACATAAAATACATAGCAAAGTGGCAAAAAAATGCGAAAGCGTATGATATAGAGACATAAATCAAGTTCAGAAACAAAAGTTTAATACAAACAAATGTTAGAAACAAGTAAATTAAATTAAAAATTACGTCAATAATAATTAGCTGTCTGATTTTTTGTCTCGATATCAGCCATAATCCAAATAATGCGGCACCGACTCTGAAAATATCACCGATAAATTGAGGGAAAAATAATTCGCCAGCACTTAAAAACTTACTGCTGAACAATAATAAAACACCAATTTCTTTAAATCCATAAAATAGTAACATTAATGGAACCATTATAAGCATCAAAAACCTTGCGTTGATATTTATTTCCTTAACAAGTAATTCGTCTGATTTGCATTCGGAAAATCTTGACAATGTATAATTCAATAAAAATAAATAAATAATACTAAAATAGCTTAATGAAACCGATAAAACGGACTGATAAATACCATTATCGTCATATCCGTACGCGGCGATTATCAGTTTGCGAATAAGTATTATAGCTCCCTGATGTAATAATGAAGAAATTAGTGATACTGAGCCTATTTTGAATATAAGATTCTTATCCTGTTTTGTTAAACTATATCCATAATTAACTTGTAAGCCGGTTACAAATTTTTTTGCGATATATAATATCAGTATGCTCGGTAATAATCCGAATATCAAAAAATATATACTTACACCAAGATATTGAAGATAGTAAATTAAGGGAATTAGCAGAATTGTTGAAATAATATTCGTTAAAATATTTATCTTGACAATTTTACCGATTTCCTTAAAACCTCTTAAAAAAGCCTCAATTATTATATATAGAACCCCAAATGGGGCAGCAACGAAGATGATAACCAGGTAAGTTGAATAAAAGCTGTCATCTACTAAAAATTGAGTTATATCCCCGGAAAATAATATTATAACAGCGGTAAACAGAAATGATACGACAAAAAATCTTGATGTTAGAAATCTGAAATACGCATTAATTTTCCCTTTTTTATCTGAATCATTTCCAAAATTTATCTTTGATATTTCAGAAGTAACCGAAACCGGAACTCCTAAGTGAATAGTTGTCGTAAATAAAAAATAGAAGTTATTCAATTGGGACATAATTCCAAAACCGGCTGGACCAAGGAATATGGCATACAATTTAACTCTAAGTATTGCAACTATAAAACTGGTCATCAGGGATAACCCTAATTTTAACCCTATTTTTACAAGTTTAATGATAGTAAGTTGTATTGTTATGTTTTAGAATTAAATAATTCCGAGATGCATTAACAAGAAATATTATTTAATTCTCTTTCAGCATTAATATAATATTTCAGTTTGAAGGTAAAAGAAATTATAAGCCAAATTATTATTGTGGAACAACCAAATAAACTAAGATATGGCTCAAAAATAAATACGATAAGAAGTGAAATAATTGATAATTGTATTCCATCAAGCAAACCATTTACAGTATTGCTGTTTTCACTATTCCTGAGCTTAATTGAAAAGTATAATGCTCTAAAAAAAAAACTATAGTAGAGGACACTTCCGATTAAACCCATTTCTAATAATGAACGCAAATATGTATTATGTGAATGAATTACGGGAACTAAATAAATTGTATAAACATTGTCCCGTAAATCCATAAAGGCATCAAACCAGTAACCCGTAAGAAGATTATTCTTCAATAAAGCAGTAGTGGCTATCCATGCCTGTAACCTGCCCAATGAAGATAAATCCGACCCAAAATATTTTATAGTCAGAAACCTGGACAATATAATATCGCTGAATAAAAACATAAATAAGCCTATTAAAACACTTGAAACAATAATTATTCTAGGCTTTTTCACAAAAAAAACCAACAAAGAAAATAATAACGCAATCCATATAGCCCGGGTATTCGTCAGAAATATTGCAAAAAATAAAAAGACAAGTGTGGTAATATATAATATTATTGCTTTCGGATTTATTCTGTTTAAAATAAAGGATAAACAAAACATAAATAAAACTAAATAATATGCAGCCAAAATATTAGTACTATCCCAAATAGAACCGACTCTTAATTTAAAATCAAAACCTGTGAGATAAGAATTATAAAAAGAAAATATACTGAGTATAATCCCGGATATAAAAAGACAGTTAAGAAAATAGTATATATGTTTCGGCTTTAAATTAAGGTTCTGGACAAGCATAAAAATAAAAAAGGGGGTTAATATCACTCCGAAATAATAATACACCCCTGCACCAATCTTTGGTGTTTTTGAGATAATGTATATGCCCCATAAAAGAAGTAAAACCCAGTTTACTGCGTTATAGAAAACAAAACCGTGATAATCCAGAAATATTTTATCCTTTAAAAAGAAGAGGAACAAAAATAATATAAAGACGGATGATAAAAGCCAATCCCCTGTAATTAAAAAAAACGGAAGAATAAAAAATATATATTCCGGTTTTAAAGATATTCTATTAAGTATTCTTTCATAAGCAATCATTTGTGCTCTTCAAATAGCTCCTTTATTTTATCTTTAGCAAAAAATAATGAATATGATAAAACAAAACCGGCAATAGTAAAAAGAAATATCATGGTAATTCTTTTTGGCTTGGTTTTCCTTTCCGGTACAAACGGTTGATCCATCACCAATATCATAGGAGTTTCTTTTTTTTCGTCAATTTTTGCCTGCTCGAATATAGGAAGTATAAAAATCATAATTTTATTTTGTATCTCAACATCTCTTGCCAACCTCATAAAATTCATAACAATGCCCGGACTTCCCTTCAATTTTAAAGTTGTTTCCTCATCGCCGGAATTTTTTATCTCATCTAATTTTTTTTTCATTGCGTTAATTCTTGCCTCTTGTAATATAATTTCATTTTGGTCGGGAGAAAGTATCTTATGTAATAATTCCAGTTTAATTTCTTCGGATTTGACACTTCCTTCGAGCTGCAATTCTGTTTGCAATGCTGCTTTTACAGTAACGTCGGGTGCAAGTCCGTATTTGTCCTGATAAGTTTTTAAACTATCTTCAGCTTGTTTTAAATTAGCTTTAATCTGATTAAATCTTCCTTCTAAAAACTCCCTGTTGTTTTTCGCATTCTGAACGCTTATTTCTGTGTTAATTTTATTCAGCTGCAATACTAAAAAATCCACAATATCTTTTGCTCTTTGCGGATTTTTATCAAATACACCGATTAACATCGTACCTGCCGTCTTATCCTTTGATATTTCCAGAATGTTTTCCCTGAAATTCTTTATAGCATCCTGCATATACTTGTCATTATTTTCCTCCATTAATCCAAATTTAATGATTGTTTCCTCCAAACATCGCCTGCTGTTTAGTATATTGTCGTATAATGCTAATTCTGTTGCGCCCGTACCTCCGCCGGCAAGATCCGAAACATCTCCTAAACCCGAAAGTCCGCTGGCAGAAAGCATGCCTGCCAGACCTCCGGATTTACTCATGGATTTTACGGTTGTCGTTGATAAATAAACAGGGTCAATAATAAAGAAATATAAGACAACCGTAACTAAAAATACTGAAAGTGTTATTGAGAATATGTATTTCTTATATTTGATAATGACTTCGTAATAATCATACAAAGTAAAGTTTGTTTTTTTTTGAGATACTTCTTTTACCATTTTATAAAATTATAAAAACATTAATAATTATTTAAAAAATAGATGCTTATTTATTCCGGAACACTCAGGGAATACGATTAATAAATTACCTGAGTAATCTGCCGTTTGTTTTTTCACTGGCTTTTTCTTTATCAATTATTTTTGTTTTATTAGCAAATAGGTGGTTACTATTGCCGTGATAGTTCCGATAATAGTAGCAATAATAAGCAGGCTTTCTTTAAATTCTGCCGGTGTATTCTTTGGAACATATACGAAATCACCCGACATTATTTGCACTTTATCGGGTTTGTACCATCCCCTCGAATTAAATTTTATAATACGTGTATTCCCTTCATCGGCTGCCAGTGAATACCCGCCCGCCCTGTCAATATAGTATTTGAAATCAGCGCCTTGTTTATAAGGAACATATCCTTCATTTGATACCTGACCAAAAACATAGACTGTTTTTTTGTCGTCGTTAATATAAACAATATCTTTATCTTCTAAAATAATATTCTGAGTTTCGTCATTTTCTTTAAATAGTTTCTCAAAATCAACTACCACTCTGTTCCTTCTGGAAATAATATCTCTTTCAAATGCTGATTTATCTTTATCGCTGATAATAAGATCGTTTGCGCGCATATTTACTAAAATTTCATTAGTGTCGTGCTTTAAATATTCTTCATCATATTTCCTGAACACAATGCATAAAGGTAAATATGCCGTTGATTTAAAACCACCCGCCATTTCAACAACATCTTTAAGTCTTGTATTTTTAAACGTGATAGGATATACCCCCGGTCGGTTAATTTCACCCCGTAAAGTAACGCTAATACTTTTTATATAATTTGTTTTGTATTTCACAAAAATCCTGTCGAAAACATTAATTTTAAAATTTTTATTGTTTTCATAAGATAAATTTACCGATTCATATTTGTTAGTAGATTGATCTACACGGAATACAGAGATACTATCGGGCTCTGCATCCTTATCAAAACCTCTTCCTAAGCCGATAATTGTTTCAAGATCGTCGTTCTTATTATACTCGTAAATACCGGATAATTGTACGGCACCTTCGATTGTAATATAATTCTTACTTAACTGTCCGAAGGGTATGCGAAAAATGTCTCCTTCTCTGAAATAGGGGTTATATCTGTCGTCATTTGTCATGAAATATTTATACAAGTCAACATTGGCTCTCGAGCCGTCTTTCCGGATAATCTCAATATTTCTTAATGAAAATTCTGTTGAAATTGAATAATCTGTGTAATTATGGGCTTTATACTGTGTTCTGGAGATATCAAGAGAGTCATATATAATAAAAAAAATAATACTGCTGGGCCTTGTTAAAGGTGTTACTTCATACTTTTTTTGAACAAGACTTGATACAGATATTAAAAAATTTCTTGGTGTTGTGAGCGTAAAACTTATATCACTTGAATAATACCTGCTTTTTACGGCTTTAACAACTTTTGTTCTTGCTTCCGATAAAGTAAGACCGCTGACTTTAATTTCTCCTACAGAGGGAATAACTATAGATCCTTCAAGGTTTACTACGAGAGAAATAATTTGATTTAAATAACCTACTAATCCAAGATTAAATATATCGTTAGGACCGACAATATAAAGGTCAGGATTCAATGCTTTATCAACCGGAAAGATCCTGTACTGAGAAGTGTTCTGCATATTTTGCATGCTTAGTTGACTCAATAAATCCTGGGAATCAGCATTTATTCTCATATTAGTCTGCTGATTAGTCTGCTGATTAGTCTGCTGATTAGTCTGCTGATTAGTCTGCTGAGCAAAAAGATTCAAACTGCTTGCAAAAAATAAAACTAAAAATATGTTAAATCTCATTATTATAAATTTAAATTTGATATAACTTTTTCCAAAACTTTAATAGTTTCATCTTCACCTTTTGTTTCACAATAAAATCTCAATAAAGGCTCTGTTCCTGATGCTCTTATTGTAACCCATCCATTATCGAAGAAAAATTTAAAGCCGTCTAAGGGATTAATACTCAATATTATCTTTCCGCCGATATTTTCTCCTATTTTTATCTCCTTACATTTTTGCAGTGTATTATTTTTCTTTTCTTCGGTTGTATGAACATCTATTCTTTTATAAAAATATCTGCCAAATTCATCGTCTAACTCTTTTTTTAAATCTGAAATACTCTTACCGGTTTTTGCCAGCATCTCCAAATAAAGTAACCCGTTAAATAATCCGTCCCTTTCCGGTAAATGCCCCTTTATTCCGATTCCTCCGCTTTCCTCCGCACCTATTAATACATCTTCCTCAATCATTCTTTTGGAAATATACTTAAATCCGACCGGTACTGTCTCCAGTTCTAAATTATATTTATCGCAATAATCTTTAATGATTTCAGATGCAGAAAATCCTCTTACAACTTTCCCTGAATATCCTTTAGTTTTGTTTAAATATTTTAATAATAATGCAAAAGTCTTCTGAGCATCCAGAAAATCACCGTTTCCATCTATTATTGCTATTCTGTCGGCATCGCCGTCTGTTACAATGCATAAATCATATTTACCTTCTTTTGTAGTCTTGCAGGCAAGCCCTAAGTTTTTTTCCACCGGCTCTGGGGCTCCCCCTTCAAAATAAGGGTTAACTTCATTATGCAGCTGATCAACTTTTATCAATTCATTTAATGTGTTTTGTCCTGCTCCGTACATAGCTTCGTATAAAACTTTCAAATTTGCCTTATTAATCAAATTTATATCGATTTTATTTCTTAAAGTATCTATATAATACTTTCTTCCGTTAAAATATTTGATTAATCCCGTTTCCTGTAATTCATTGAATGACCTATATTTTTCAACTAGTTGTATATTTATTAATTCGGCTTCCACTTCAATTAATTCTTCCGAATTCATCGAGCCGCCAAAACTATCTTTAAGTTTGAAGCCGTTATACATAAAGGGATTATGAGATGCCGTAATCATAACTCCAAAAGCAAGTTTGAAATCTCTTGATATTAAAGAGACAGTCGGAGTGGAAACGAATGATTCCGTTATCATTACCTTAATCCCCTCGCCGGCAAATATTTCAGCCGAGCAATGAGCAAATTCTCTGGATAGAAACCTTGTATCGTATCCTATAACAATTCCATTTTTTATATTCGGATGGTTCTTAAATTTTCTTGCAGCTGCTAAGGAAACTCTTCTTACATTTTCGAATGTGTAAGTATCTCCAATAACGGCTCTCCAGCCGTCTGTGCCAAATTTCACAGGTTCCATTTTTGTTATTTTGAAATTTATTAATATTTACTGTTTTCGCTAACCCAGGTTCTGACATATTCTATAGTCTCAGTTGTTGTTGCGCCGGGTGTAAACAGTTTTCCTATTCCTAATGCGTACAACTCATCTATATCGTTTTGGGGTATTATTCCGCCGCCAAAAAGTAATATATCATTTATGCCTTTATCATCCATTAATTTCTTAATACGCGGAAAAATGGTCATGTGAGCACCGCTTAAGATACTGACACCTATAACATCAACATCTTCCTGAGCTGCCGATTCTACTATTGATTCGGGTGTTTGTCTTAATCCCACGTATATTACTTCAAAACCCGCGTCCCGGAAAGCCGATGCTATTACTTTCGCCCCTCTGTCGTGACCGTCTAATCCGACCTTTCCTATTAAAATTCTAATTTTTCTGTCCAAAACTTAAAAAAAGTTACAACCATCAATATATATTTTATAAAAATTTACTTCAAGTGAAATATTAGCTTGAAAGCACGAACAAGTGAACATCTGTCCGAAACGATTAAAGAAATAAAAGCAAAACAAATTGGCAATGATATAAAGAATATCTGGCAATCTTTTCAGATCTTTTCATGCAGACACTCGAAGCGTATGTGAAATTTGTTTTCTGGCTCACCCCGAAAAATATTTTCTTTGAAGATTCGCTTAACCCGCCGGCTGATTTTCTTTATTGCCAAAATTACTAAATTCTTTAATATGAATTTTAAGACAAACAATTTTAGATAGTCTAATGACCTTTCATCGAAAAGATAACAAATAGTGTATTCATCATAATCTTAAAGTCGAGTGAAAGGCTCATATTTTCTATATAGTAAAAATCATACTGAAGTTTTTTCTTCACATCATCAACAGATGTATCATAAGTATGCTTAACCTGCGCCCATCCTGTTATGCCAGGTTTAACGCTTAATCTTCTCGTGTAATATGGAATTTCTTTTTTTAATTGTTCGACAAAATAGGGTCTTTCGGGTCTGGGTCCGACTATACTCATCTCATTCATAAGAACGTTGAAAAACTGAGGCATTTCGTCAAGCCGAAGCTTTCTCATAAACTTTCCAAAAGCCGTAACCCTCGGGTCGTCTTTTTCTGCCCACGTTGGCCCCGATTCTTCGGCATTTGTAATCATTGACCTGAATTTATATACTTTAAATGCCTTACTGTGTCTGCCAAGTCTCGTTTGAGAATACAAAACCGGTCCTTTTGAAGTTAATTTAATAATAAACGCTGTTATAAGCATGACGGGTGATAAAACGGTAATTATGAATAAGGAAATAAATATATCAATTAATCTTTTTGCGGCTCTTGATGGCAGAGATAATAGTTGTGATTTAACTTCAATTAACGGTATTCCATATATCTGTTTAGTCTTTGCCATACCGCTGAATATTTCCGACAGTTCAGGCATGATTTTCACATGTACATTTTCATCGGCGCAGTAATTCAATGTTGTTAATACCAGATTTTTATCCTTTTGCTCGGACGCAATAAGAACTTCTGACTTGATCTTCTTCATTGCTTATCATACCTATAAACTTGTAACCGAGTCTCGGATATTCGCTTATCATTTCAAACAATTCAGTTGCTTTTTGCCCGGTACCTACAATCAGAGTATTTCTGAGCCCGATGCCTTTCTCAAACAAACTGAATTGAAATCCCCTGATTAAAAATCTGCCATAAGAAGTAAACATAACCATGAAAAACCAGTATATAAAAATTAAAAATCGTGAAATCACTTTTGCATCATGGACATAATCATCAACATATATTGCAAAGAATAAGATTACACATCCGGTCGAAACAGATTTGAAAACGAGTGAAAATTCGTCGAACCGTGATCTTACATACCAGTGCTGATAAAGTCCGGCAATGGAAAATATCAGTAACCAATAAACATAAACAACAATCATCGGAGCAAAAAAGGATGGTGTATTTGCAAATTTAATCCATCCGCTTTCTATTCTTATATAATAGTATATGCCCCAGGACAGGTTCATAAAAAAGAAGTCGAAAAATAACAGCAATATTAATTCTTTTTTCCGTGACATCAATTTAAACAAAGGATTAATAGCAACACAGGAAAAGAAACTACTACAGGCGGGGCAATATACGGCGGAATCATAAACTCAGTCATTAATTTGGGGAATAAACCTCATTATTTCATTTTCTCTGTATGGAATCTCTCCAAATTTAAGCTTACCCTTTGCATTCCACTTTTCCCACCAGTATTCCGCAAATTCTCTTAATGATTTTGGATTGCCGGAACCTACATTATCAATAAATGGTTTACCGTCAGTGATATATGAAAAATCTAATTCCTTAATAAATCTTTCCGCAACTTCAGAAACGTGCATAAAATCTCTGATCTGTTCTCCTTCAGTCATAGGGAAGTCATTACCTTCTTCAGCAGTTTTTTTCAAAAAAGGCCAAAATCTTGTTTCTAATTCCCCTTCGCCGTAAACCTGAAAAATTCTCAGATACTTCAATTTCAGATTATTTATAGCAGTCCATCCTGAAAATGCAACACTTGCTGCTGCCTTTGATGTTGGATAAGTCATCGTAGGTAATAAAGGTGCATCAGGCGGAATAAACTCATACTTCTCTCCGCTTTTACCATATTCAAAACAACTTCCGGCAGCTAAATAATTTTTTACGCCCGCTTTTTGCGCGGTGTTAAATAATTTCAGCGGAGCCGTAAGATTCCAGTATAAACAATTATTTAATGTGTCATAAGGTACATTAGCGCTATGTGCCGCTAAATGGACAAGCACATCTATTCCGTTAAAAATATCTGCAGGAAAATCATCATCAAGCTTTCCGATTATCCAGTCCGGATCTTTTTCCAAGATAATACTTGAACCGGTGTTTTTTATTTTAAGACAAATTATTTCATGGCCTGCTCTGTGTGCTCCATTAATAAAGTGTGAGCCGATAAATCCTGTTCCGCCTGTTAAAAATATCTTCATATCATCTCCTGAAAAGGTGTAGCAAAATTTTTTAGTATCGGGAATGTTTTATCACGCTCTGAAATAATGGGGTTTTCTATTCCCCAATCAAATCCGAAGCTGTTCCACAGGATGCCGAAATCGTGTTCTTTCGAATAACAGCTTGTTTGGTTATAAACTACAGTAGAGCCGTCCTCAAGGGACATAAAACCATGTGCACAGCCGCTTGGTATATAGAGTGAATCTTTATATGCTTCCATTTTCATTGAAATAGTCTGACCGTATGTTTTTGAATACTTTCTGATATCCAATACAACGTCAATAATACTGCCTGAAGTAACGTAAATCAGCTTAGCATGCTCATAAGGGGATGTCTGGAAATGCATTCCTCTGATTACATCTTTTTTTGAAATGGAATAATAAATCTCTTCCGGATTAAATACTATATTTTCCTTTAAAAACAGATCGTTATTAAATACTTTAATAAATCCTCCCCGTACATCATAAGAACTAAAATTATCTATAACGAAAACACCTTCGATATCGCTTCTGATTAATTTCATATTTTGTTAATATATTTTATATAAGCTGAAATCTACTCCCAGTCGTCAGTGATTATATCAGAACCATTAATGTTTT
>JAPLFI010000530.1 GCA_026390755.1 Ignavibacteriota bacterium | reverse complement strand
TGATTATCTCTTCAAAGAAGAAAATTATTTTGACATATTAAAACGATACCGCTCCACCCGTATCTGATATCAATCTTACGAACTCCATAAACCTGACTTGTCCCTCCTGCCTTAATTATTACGATTAATTTTACTAATTTAATGGCAATATGGATGAACGAATAAAAGAAATAATTGATATACCCTCTGAAGATAGACTGACTGAATTTAAAAGATTAGGGGGCGAAAGCAGGATTGTTTCAAAGACAATAGAAACAATCGTAGCTATGGCTAATACCGAAGGTGGACAAATTATTTTGGGAGTAGATGATCCGGAAAAAAGCAGATTAAAAGGTGAAAAAAGAATCTTTGGTATCGAAGAAAACAAAGAACTTTTCGATGAAATTGGCAGGGAGATTTCCAGAATAACATCACCTTTAAATAATCTCTGGCCGCCGGAATTAATTGAGTATAATAAAGAAAAAACAATCGCTGTAATAAATATTTCAAAAAGTACAGACAATTTCCATCAGATTGATAATCAGGTTTTCATTCGTTTAGAAAAAGGAAACAAAAGATTAACACCGCATGAAATTGTTAAGTTATCCTATGCAAAAGGATTTTCACAGGCAGATAAGGAACTTGTCGATATAGATGTTGAATTGTTAAATACACAGTCTTATAAAAATTGGATTTTAAATCGCGGAATCCCTGAATCAGATATTTCTGATGTTTTATTAAATACAGGCTTAGCAAGACGAAACGAATCAAACATTATCAAACCTACTGCCGCCGCAGTTATGCTGTTTGCTTTGTACCCTTCCGATCTTCTTGATACAAAATGCGAAATCCGTATATTTCAATATCTGGATAAAGAAGAAAAAATTGTATCGGATACATTAAATTATTCTTCAGTGCCGCATACGATAAAAGGTCCGGTTATTAAACAAATAAAAGACGCGCATGATTATGTATTGAATTTATTGAAAGCAGGTATGCGAATTCCTGATTCGGGTTTTATTAATACATATACATTGCCTGAGCGAACTGTTAAAGAGGCTATAACTAATGCTGTCATTCACAGGGATTATTATATTAAACGTCCGTTAGAAATAAGAATTTTTACTGATAGAATAGAAGTTGAAAGTCCCGGATTATTTCCGTCTAATATTACTCAATCTAATATTGGTAAGGTTAGAGCTGAAAGTTACAGAAATAATTTGATTGTAAAACATTTAAGAGAATTTCCTGTTCCCCCGAATCTCGACCAGAATGAAGGAATAAAATTATTGAGAAAAGAAATGAATGATGCAAATTTATTCCCGCCGGTTTTTTTAATAAATAAATCTTCTCAGGATTCTATAATACTTAAACTTTATTTTGGAAAACGTAATACGGAATGGAATATCATAAGTAACTATTTATCAGCAAAAGAAAAATATATAAATAATGAAAAAGTTCGTGATTTATTGAACGAACCTAAATTATATAAAGTTTCTCGCTTACTGTCAAAATGGAATGATATGGGAATTCTGATTAAATTAGAAAAAATAGGTACAAAATCTGTACGTTATAGATTACCTGAATCTTTTGAAAATTGATTTGCTTGCATTTCGCTTTGCAAGCAAATATTAAATATCTGTTAATACGTTAGATAAATTAACTTTGCTTGCACTTGAGAAATCAGCGCACCCCTCTCGCCGTATCTCATTTTTATAATATTTTATTTCCTTCGCATCATTTCTATCTACCAACCCATCTACCAACCTTACTGAGTTCATTTATTGAAATTCTTGGATTCCTGAGAGCTAATTCCATTATTTTTACCGGCTATCTACCAACCCATCTACCAACCTTGCGGCTGAGATCAAAACCTTTGCTGAAATTCTCCGATTTTTTGCGTTTAGCGGCTTTTAGGGTGTTTTTTAACGTAATAACCTCCGGTTTTCAGACTCCCTTTATATTCAATCTTATTTTGTTTCTTTAATTCGTTTATCTGTCTTTCAATGGTTCTTACAGGTTTATTTAATGATTTTGAAAGATCAGGAACTCTTAGTCCCGGATGATTTTCGATCTTAGTTAACAATATTTTTATTCCGCCATTTATTCCGCCAAGTTGGCGGAATAAATTTTCTTTTCGTTTAAAAGTTGTAATAAATATACCCGCTATTTGTTCGAATTGTGTATCCGGCTCCTTTTCGATAATTAGCGATATACCTCGTCCCTTGCGCTCTCCAAGATGTATGCGGTTAAATATATCGGCAATTATTTCATTCCTTCTTTTTGAAATGTGCCTTGAAATTATTTCCTTTATCGTAAGACCTCCGAAAATATACCCCGGATTTCTTATTTCTACTCTGTTCCTGAAAACACCTATAGATATGAAATCAGGTTCGTAATAATCTCTGTGGAGAAAGGCATTTATTAAACTTTCCCGCAATGCTTCCCGGTTAATTTCAGGAATATCATCTCTGTATAATCCTTTTACATCCATGCCAATATGAATGTTCTGCATAATGTATTTTTCTGCTTCGTCCAGTAAATGAAAAATATCACCATCGAATATTTTCTGGTCAAGTATTGTCGATGTTTTGGCTGTAGCAAAAACAGCACAGCTCAGAATTGAATTCGGGAAAAATGTCTGGGGCTTTTTTGCAAATAATATAACTGCGGCATTAGTCAGCCTTGTATTGGAAATCAAATTTAACGACTCTAAAATATCAATCCCGTTTGTAAATGTAATACCGGCGGTTTTACAAAAACATCTGAGTTTACGAATATCTAAATCCTTAAGCTTAGCCTTTAAATTAAAACTGCTGTCCCAGCGTAAATCTTTGTTTTTTATTATTAGCTTTTTCAATTCCTCGGACGACATCTGCTTATCTTCATCTGCTACCCTCATATAGTATCTTCCCTCCGCCGAATATGGCACCTGATGACCGGCAAATGATACTTTTATTACATCGATAGATTTAATTTTTATAATTTCAATTGATGGATAAATCTTCGGTTCTATTTTAGTGGATATTGATTATTGAATAAACCCGTGCCGGGAGATAAACTTGAAATAATTAGTTGGATGAAAGATGAAAAAATGGTTGCTAAAGTGAATGGTGACGGATATTATATTACAAATATCGGCGCTCTTGCTTCTGCGTATAATTTAAAGGAATTTGATGGCTTAGCACGAAAAGCAATCAGGGTTATTAAATACAAGGGGAAAAATAAATTAAATACCGAAAGGGAGTTTGACGGGCAAAAAGGTTATGCAATAGGTTTTGGAGGATTGATTAACTTTTTAAAAGCGATGTTGCCGGCAAGTGAAATTATTAAGGATGCATTACGTGTCCAGTCAACTGTTTATCCTGAAATTTCATTAAGAGAACTGATTGCAAATGCCCTGATTCATCAGGATTTTACAATCCGAGGCTCCGGTTCAATGATTGAAATTTTTGATGATAGAATCGAAATATCAAATCCCGGAAAATTATTACCTTCAAAGTCAATTGACAGGTTAATTAGAACAACCCCTGAATCAAGAAATGAAATACTCGCATCGGCATTCAGACGATTCAATATATGCGAGGAAAGAGGTTCAGGATTGGAAAAAACTATTACTGCTATCGAACTGTTTGGCTTGCCTCCCGTTAAATTCGAAGAACATGAAAATTCATTCAGGGTCACAATTTACAGTCCCAGAAAATTTGCTTTAATGTCAAAAAACGAAAGAATTGAAGCCTGCTATCAGCACAGCATTATAAAATATTATTCAGAAGATGGAGGTTTTACCAATAAGTCGTTAAGAGAAAGATTTAAATTAGGCGATAAATACAGATCTCAAATTTCAAGATTAATAAAAGATACAATCGAAATACAAAAAATAAAACCTAAAGATTCGGGTAATCTATCTGATAGATATTCTATTTATATACCTTATTGGGCTTAGTGTTAGTTGACGAGTAACTGGGTAGTATAGACTAAGCTATTAATTATTATTAACTTGTTAGTTGACGAGCAACTGGAATAATAATTGATCCAAACTTCTTAGTTAACTGCCAATCGGGTGTTCTTATCTAAACCATTAAATATCAACTGCTTGTTAGTTGACTGGGTTTCCCGGTAAATTTGCGTATAGCTGTAATCCTAATCGAAACAAAATGCTCCTGAAGCGTTCTTGAACTCCATTTCTCAAGTTTACATATCTCTATATAAATCGACTTTTTAGTTCATCGTTAATAATGAATTGTTCCGCCAGTTAACGGATTACGTCGAAAAAACCGGAAATTTTAATTTTACATTAAACAAATTAATTGAATTATCACTGTATATGGGCAAAGTCCCGGATTTTAATTTCGTTATGCCTGATTTAACACTTAACACTTAACACTTAACACTTATATCACCCATTCCCTGAGCGACGGCACAAACGATTCCCGAATTGATTATCTCTTTAAAGAAGAAAATTATTATGATATCCTGAAACGATACCGCTCCACCCGCATCTAAAACCGAAAAGGAATGTAAATTTACTCACCCAAAAAATCAATTCTCAATCCCCAATAATAAGCGTTTTTTCCCGTTCCCCCTGTTTTATAAGCATTTCTCCCCAATAATAAGTGTTTTTTCCCCGCTCTCCTGTATTATAAGTATTTATTTATTTATTCCTGAATATATGTATTTTTTTCCATTACAAACATATTTATATTGTAAAAGACAATAATAAGCGTTTTTTCCCGTTTAGTCTGTTTTATAAGTGTTTTTTCCTTAAAATAAGTGTTTATTACTAAAACTTGGAAAAATAAATCATTTTTAAATAAAGCATGGAAAATAAAATAACACGTAAAATATTATCATTCCGGGGTCGAATGGCTCCGGTTGAAGGATTGCTTGCAGGGTATGGAGCATTGATAGAAGCATACAAACTGGTATTGCCGTTGCCGCGAATGTTAACTCTCATCAGCCCGAAAAAGAAAAAATATGAAACACCGGAGTGGAAAGTGTTTCCTTCAGTCTATGCTCCGGCGGATACTCTGTATAGCCATCTTGTGTTTGCACTGAAATATGAAGGCATCAACCTGCTGTTTTTTAAAAAACTGTTTGAAAAGATTAATCAGGAAACTATAGAGAAATTGGTTAAAGCGGAACCTCTCAGCCAATACAGCCGCAAAATTTGGTTCCTTTTCGAATGGCTGATGCAAACGAAATTGAACATTCCTGATGTTCAGTCAGGAAATTATTTTAAACTGCTCGACGAAAAACTGCAATATGCATCTTCTAAATATATAAATTCTCCAAGGCATCGTATTAAAAATAATCTTCCGGGTACATTCGATTTTTGTCCGCTCATTCACAAAACATCTGAGCTGGAAGAATATATAACCGAAAATCTCTCAAAGAAAACATCCGATTTAATAAGCGGTGTGCATGCGGATATATTGCTCCGGACTTCTGCATTTTTACTGCTTAAAGATTCTAAAGCCTCGTTTAGCATTGAGGGAGAAAAACCCGTTCATAACAGGGCAGTTCGCTGGGGTAAAGCAATCGGCCAGGCAGGCAGTATGCCTTTGAGTAAAGATGAACTTCTGCGCCTTCAGCAGATTGTTATTGAAAACAGTCGGTTTGTAAAAATGGGATATCGTACCGAAGGAGGTTTTGTCGGCGAGCACGACCGCGTTACGGGCGAACCCATTCCCGAACATATTTCTGCACGCTGGCAGGATTTGGAAAAATTGATGGCAGGTCTTCTGGATTCTGCAAAGAAAATGGAAACGGACGGATTTAACCCTGTCCTTACCGCGGCAAAAATTGCATTCGGCTTTGTTTTCATTCATCCCTTTGTTGACGGGAACGGAAGACTGCACCGTTATTTAATTCATCATTTACTGGCAGTAATGAAATTTGCACCGCAGGGAATTATTTTTCCGGTTTCTGCCGCCATCCTGGATAGATTAGAAGATTACCGGAAAGTATTGGAAAATTATTCTCATCCTCTTCTTGATTGTATTGAATGGGAGAAAACACCGGGTAATAATATTGAAGTAACAAACCAGACCGGTGATTATTACAGGTATTTTGATGCCACGGTTCAGGCTGAGTTTTTATTCGGATGTGTCAGATACACTATTGAAAAAATCATTCCTGAAGAGGTAGCTTATTTGCAGAATTTTGACAAAATGAAAATGTGGCTGGATGACCGCTTCCAGATGCCGGATAAAATGATATCTTTGCTGATTCGTTTTTTAGACCAGAACAATGGCTCTCTTTCCAAAAGAGCTAAAGAAAAAGAATTTCCGGAATTATCGTATGATGAAGTCGTTGA
Organism: Ignavibacteriota bacterium; assembly: GCA_026390755.1. Taxonomy (GTDB): domain Bacteria; phylum Bacteroidota; class Ignavibacteria; order Tepidaquicellales; family Tepidaquicellaceae; genus JAPLFI01. Next base: position 1,067 of record JAPLFI010000530.1, on the reverse strand, counting down.
AATCGAGACTAAATATAAGGCAATTTTCTAAAAACAATCACCCCCTGCCTGATTTAACACTTAACACTTATATCACTCATTCCCTTAGCGACGGCACAAACGATTCCCCAATAGATTATCTCTTCAAAATTTTACTAATTTTATCAATAATTGCTTACATATATCTTTGAAAACAAGATTTTATATATATACCCAAAATTTGCACTTTTTTAACAATTTATATAAGTTAAGTTATAACTGAACCTTTATGTTTCAATACCAGTTAGTAAGAATAGACGAGATAGCCGGAAAAATTAGATTTTAAAAATTATTGAAAGATGGGGTATGTTTTTTCGATGATTTTGAAAAACAAATTGAAAGAGAAGGGACATACAATGGCGAACTTGATACTATACAGGCAAGAATGATGCAAATATCGAATTTGCAAACATTACCGAAAGAAAAATTTAAAGATATTACACCGGGAAAAGATGCCGTTAAGGAGTATGAAATAAAAACCAAGAATTTAAGAGTTTACCTGATTAAAGATGTTCATGGGAGTGTTGTTGTTTTAGGCGGAAAGAAAGCAAATCAAAAAAGTGATATTAAAAAGTTTAGAAATTTAAAAAAAGGTTATTTGGAAAGTAGGACCTAAAAACTATGAAAAAATTCAAAGACTTAATAAAAACACCTGAATACTGGCAGGAAAATATTCAGAATGAATTATTCCGCCAGTTAATCGATTACATGGAAAAAACCGGTAAATCTCAGAGCCGGATTGCCAAAGAATTAAAAGTATCGAAAAGCTACGTCTCTCAGATTTTAAACGGAAATTTTAATTTTACCTTAAATAAATTAATTGAATTATCCCTGTATATGGGCAAAGTCCCGGATTTTAATTTCGTTATGCCTGAGAGCTATATATCAAAGGTTAATTCAGTAAGCCGAAAAAATGAGTATTTTGCATCTGTTGGCTGATAAAAAAAATTCTCCTGACTTCGTCACTTTTTGCACCTAAGTATTGATAAAACAATAACAAAGATTTTTAATTAAGCACTACAATATTTTTTATTTCCCGTATTAACAAT
>JAPLFI010000140.1 GCA_026390755.1 Ignavibacteriota bacterium | reverse complement strand
CTCAAACTGCGTAAAAGTAAACTTTTATGATTATTATAATATCGGACAGAGAGATACGTTAATAAGCGTTGAAGTTGACAGTGTTTCTTCCGGCGATACGTTATATTTTGATTATGCTTATGCTCAGTATCTTTCGTCATATATTGATAGTTTAGCCGTCAATATATCAACAGACGGCGGAGCTACATATTCTAATATATTCAATAAAGGAGGTTATGTCCTCGCAACATCATTAGCAACCACGCTTCCGTTCGTACCGGCAACTGCTTCTGATTGGAAAACGGTTGTTATACCGATGACGGGAATCATCCCCCCCGGAAATCCGTCCGTTGTCATTCCGAACGCTTATGAATTAATGCAGAATTATCCCAACCCTTTTAATCCAAGAACCACTATTGCATATAAAATTCCTTATGATGTGAATGTAACAATAAAAATATATGACATACTCGGTAAAGAAATCGCCGTTCCCGTAAATAAAAAACAAACAGCGGGCTCTTACAGATTTGAATTTGACGGAAGCGGATTATCATCGGGAATATATTTTTATAGAATTACGGCAGGTGGTTTTTTGGATGTTAAGAAAATGGCGTTGATACGGTGATTTTACAGGAGAACAATCTTTGTTATTTCAGGCGGACAGTTTAATCTAATCGGAAGACCAACGGTACCTATCCCTCTTGATACGTACATCTGTGAATTACCGGAGCGGTACAAACCGTCAATATATTTATTCACCGTGGCGGCAATAGAGAGATTCACTCCCGCGAATTTCGCGAAGACTATCTGCCCTCCGTGTGTATGCCCGCTGAGAATAAGGTCAAATCCTTTTTGCTATAAATCGTCAAAGACGTATGGTTTATGGCATAATAAAATATTCGGATTAGCAGTGTGATTTTTATTTAAAGTATTCAAAGCTTCGTCCGCATATTTAACCAGCAAAGCATTATTGTTAACCCCGCTGTCACGGGTATCTTCAATACCAAGTATATTTATGAACTTCCCTTTGATTTCCACGGTTGCGGAATTATTTCTCAGCATTTTTACAGGGCTTTCGTTGATAATTGCATCTGCAATATAATTTGCGTCGTTGAAATAATCGTGGTTTCCCAGTGTGCCGTAAATTCCGTATTTGGATTTTAAATCCCTGAAAGCCTTTGTGAAAGGAATGACTTCGGTTTTCTGAGAGTTAGTCATATCGCCCGGAATTAATATTAAATCAGGGTTCATGCCGTTGATTACATTCGTGTATTCCCTCATCATATCTTCATTCATATACGGACCGCTGTGTATATCGCTGAAGAGAATTATATTTATACCGCGCAATTCAGCGGGAAGATTCTTGATTGTTATATCTTTTTCAATGATTTGGTAATTGTCTTTTTGAATTGCACCTATTCCCGCTCCGATAAATGCATATCCCGATACTGCGGCGGCGGAGGCGGTTATGAATTTCCGTCTCGATTCGTTAAATGTAACTATATCCTTTCTTTTAACAATTTCATTATACCTTTCTCTTAAATATTTTATTTTTTTCATAAAAAAGCGAATGAAAAGGAAAGGAAATTTAATTATTTTACCTGTCAGCAGATATAATCCGATGAAAAAAGTCGCTCCCTGAAACACAAAAAACGGTATAATATAAAATTTATAAAACCAGTCCGGAAAAAAGGCGATATCAAACCTGTTTATCAGAAAAATTATATACGGAATAGTGAATAATACGAGCGGAAGCAGTGTTAATAGATTAGACAGCTTTTTACTTAAATTATTTCTCAAAAGAAATTTACGGAAAGTCGAAAAAACCAGCAGTTGAAGGCTGAAAATTATTGAAAAAACAACAATAAAAAAAATAATTCTGTTAAATAAGGTCATATAAACAGCAACAATTAGAGCTATCCTTTCGTTCCCGCACTGCCACTCGCTGACTCTGCTGTTGTTGTAACTGAAGGTATTGAAAATATTATTTCAGTTCCTGTTCTGTACTCTGTATTAATGTAAAATTTTCCCGAGAGGTATTCGATCAGTTCATTGCAAAGCCTTAAGCCGAACCCGGTTCCGGTTTCGTTGTCTGTGCCCGTCGTGGATTTTACTAATTCATTGCTGATGGCTGTACGGAATTGTTCGGCAGATATTCCTTCTCCGGAATCTTTTATCGAAACCCTCAGCGTACCAGCGGTTTGTTCGGCTGAAAATATTACTTCGCTGTTTTCATCCGAATATTTTATGGCGTTATTGAGCAGGTTCCTTACGATAATGTTCAGGAATTGTTTATCCGTGTTCAATCTGAGATTAAACGGTATGTTAACCTTAAGTTTTATGTTTTTATTCTTAGCCCGTTTGACTGCAAGGAATAGCACTTCCGTCAGTGATTCTTTCATCTCAAAGATTTCCATGTCAGTTTTAAGTCCGTTACTCTGCGAACGCGCCCAGTAAAGAATGTTTTCAAGGAGATGAAAAGTGTTTTTACTTGTCGAAGCAATGGATTCAATGTATTCGAATCTCTCTTCTTCGCTCGATGTGTGATATTCGGTTAGAAGCAAATCTGAATATCCGAGGAGCGTTGTAAAAGGCGAGCGCAGGTCGTGCGAAATGATGGAGAGCAGCTTGTCTTTCAGAGCATTTAATTTATCTAAAGAGTTATTCTGCTTTTCTATCTCGAGGAAATTCTTATTAAGGATTCCATTTATTTTTTTTACATGCCTTGCTTTGATTATGAATATCAGCGTTACCGTAATCAGTATCAGCATAATAAGCCCGGAAATCACATAATTTTTTTGTGAGCGTATGCTGTTGACTTCAAATTCTTTTTGAAGAGTCTGATTTTCTTTTTCTGTTTTAAATAATTCCTGCTGTACTTTAATAAATTTAAGTTCGCGCTCTTTATCGCCCTTTGTAATTGTATCCGCAATATCGCCGTATTTTACTCTGTATTCATAAGCTGATTTATAGTTGCCTTTTGCAAATTCGTTTTCGGAGTTGATGTAGTATATGGCTTTTTTCATGTATATATCTTCAAGCAGTTCTGTTTGTGAAGATAGGATGTCCGCATATTTGCTTGAGTTTTGATAGTCTTTTAATAGCAGGTAAAGTTTAGCCACTTCGTAATAATTATTCGCGGCTTCGTATTTTTCCCCGACTCGCTCATAGAGATTTATTGCTTCTGTGTAATAATCAATTGCAGGTTTATAATTTTTCTGTATTGTTTCAAGCTCGCCAAGGTTGCTCAGAGCGAATGCTTTGGCTCGCTCATATCCGTTTTTATCTGAAATTTGTATTGCTTCAGTAAGGTGTTTTCTGCCTTCGTCATATTTCCCGGATAGTATAAGTATTCTGCCCATGTTGTTGAGGTAAACTGCCATCATTTTTTCATCGTTCGCCTGACGTGTATATTGGAGACAAATTGAAAAATATTTCAGAGCTTCCTCGTAATTTTCAAGGTCGGAGTATATTATCGCAATGTTATTTATTGTCTGAAGATAACGTCTTTTCAGTTGTTCATCGGCGCCGTTTTCTTTCAGCAGAGGCTCGTATATAGCGATGGCTTCAAGATAATATTCCATAGCATAAGCCGGCTCTGAAACGTTATAATAAGAAATTCCGATTAAGTTGTTGAATAGCGCTTCGCCTTTTTGGGATTTGATTTCTTTTGAGATTTTAAGTCCGTATTCCGAAACTACGCGTGACTCAATTGGAATCGTATCAATAATTGATTCAGTGAATTGTACGAGTTTATTGATTTTTACGGTGTCATTAAGGAGAGTTTTGATGGAAACAAAATCGGGATTACTCTCAATGTTCTGTGAAAATAAATTCTGAACCGAAAACAATAAAATAATCAGTCCTGCAAATCCTATGTTTTTGTAATTCCTCATTAATTCATCCATCCGACAAATATAGTATATTTTTCTAAAATATGAAATAAATATCCGAAATAACGTAACCATTAACAAAAACATGAAGTTGACAAGCAGGGAATACTCCTGAAATTATTATCTGTGCTGATTTGCAAAACCATGTTTTTTCTTATATCGGTTCTTTTGACTTTTAAAGTCTGACAGGAAATGAGTAAATTATTTTAATTATAATTAATTTGGCTGGTAAAAAAGTAAAAAATATTAATAAACCGGAATGTGATTCAAAAGAAACGATTAAAAATTCAATCGTCATCCGCGGAGCGCGTGTTCACAATCTGAAAAGTATCAATATAGATATTCCTAAGTACAAACTTGTCGTTTTCACGGGTCTGAGCGGGTCGGGAAAATCTTCTCTGGTCTTCGATACGGTGTATGCCGAGGGGCAAAGACGGTACGTTGAGAGTCTCTCCTCTTATGCACGCCAGTTTCTGGAAAAAATCAACAAACCGGATGTGGATTTCATTTCCGGACTTGCTCCGTCTATGGCAATTGAGCAGAAATCAACTTCGCGGAATTCCCGTTCCACCGTAGGCACGATGACGGAAATATACGATTATCTGCGTCTCCTCTATGCGAGAGTCGGAGATACTGTCTCTCCCGTAAGCGGGGAAATTGTCAGACGCGATACACCTTCATCAATAATAGAATCTCTTTCATCTCTTTCACCCGTTAAACTTTTTGTACTTGCAGATATAAAAATTGAAGCTAAAACAGATTTCGGGAAAATCCACCTTGCCCTTGTTTCAAAAGGTTTCTATAAAATTATTTGCAAAAACAATATCATAGATTTAAATGATATTGATTCTGAAGGTTTTTCCGCAAAGATTGAAAGTG
>JAPLFI010000105.1 GCA_026390755.1 Ignavibacteriota bacterium | reverse complement strand
CACAATGCATGGACGTATGCATTGAAGGAAAACGATTTAATAAACTGGATATTTGCGCAAACGAAATCCTCAAGATGAAAGAATATCCGTTACTCAGTTTTGTTTTAATATTATTGATATCCATTACGGTCTTAGCAGTCTATTCATTGTCCGATTATAAACTTGAAGTCTTTGGTCTTGATATTAATAAGAGCGGGATAAACAAGTTATTCAAACCGGACGATAAAATAGTAACTCCCGATACAATCCGTATAATTGATGTTGTAAAAGATACTGTTGCAATAAAACAAATTGATTCCACATCGCAAAGAATCTTGTTAGCAGGTGATTCAATGGTAGAAGGATTAATGCATCCTTTTTCGGATTACTGTATAGAAAATGGACACGAGTTATTCGTGTTGATCTGGTACAGTTCTTCTTCAAAAGCATTTGCTCAGAAAAACAAACTGAAAGAATTTATAGACAGATATAAGGCGACTTACGTTATACTTGTACTTGGCGCGAATGAACTTTTTGTAAGGGACATTCAAAACAGGGATGAATATATTAAAGAAATAATAAGGCAGAGTGAAGATGTAAAATTAATATGGGTGGGACCGCCAAACTGGAAGAAAGATACCGGTATTAATGATTTGATTTTAAATAACATCGGTAAAGACCGATACTTCCCGTCAAAAGAGCTTACCTTTGACAGAATCAGCGACGGTGCGCATCCCACGCGTAAATCAAGCCAGATGTGGGGAACAAAGATTGCTGAATGGATTGTTTCCGACAGTAAATATCCCATACTTCTGAATAAACCGGAAGCAGAATACAGGAAAAAAATGAACCCTCTACTGATGAATTATGGGAAGTAGTTACTTTTCGAATCTGATTTACAATAAGTCCGAACCAATTCTTTTTACCAGCGGATTTTTCCTTTTAATATTTACTCTTTTTATACTGATATATTCATTTGTTTACAAGAGGAAATCGTTCAGAACAGTTTATGTTGTGCTGTTCAGTTTATATTTTTATTATAAAACGAGCGGTGATTTTGTAATTGTACTGCTTGGCTCAATTGTCGTTAATTATATAATTGCGCTTGTGATAGATGTTGCGGATTCAAAAAGACTCAAACTATTTACGTTTATTTACGGAATTCTGATAAACATTATTTCACTTGCCTACTTTAAGTACATAAACTTCATCATTGACAACATTAATATTATTTTAAGCGGCAAGATACATAACATTGATATAATATTTCCAATCGGAATATCCTTTTACACATTCCAGTCAATAAGTTATTTAACGGATGTTTACAGGGAAAACATAAAACCGGCTGATAAAATCACGGATTATGCGTTTTACGTGTCATTTTTCCCGTACATAATAGCCGGACCGATAGTAAGAGCTTCCGATTTACTGCCGCAAAATAGTGAAAAACTGATAATAAGGAAAGAAGACGTTGATACCGGTTTCTATCTTATTGTAAGGGGGCTAATCAAAAAAGGCATATTTTCATATTATATATCCCAGTATTGTGATCTTATTTACGGAGCGCCGGCGAACTTTTCCGGGTTAGAAAATCTGATTGCAATGCTCGGTTACACCGTTGATATATATTTAGATTTTTCAGGTTATTCTGATATTGCAATCGGGCTTGCGGGAATTATGGGATTTAGGTTGAGGCCTAATTTTAACAGTCCGTATAAATCCAAAAATTTAACAGAGTTTTGGAAGCGCTGGCATATTTCTCTCTCTACCTGGCTAAGGGACTATCTATTCCTGCCGTTGACTTATTTTTATTTGCGGCATTCAAAAAATAAAAAGATCTCTTTACTTCATTCATATATCTTTGCGACAATGATTACCATGTTTATAGCGGGGCTTTGGCATGGACCGTCATATAAATACATATTCTGGGGGACAATTCACGGACTCGGTTTAACAGTTAACAGAACATATTTATACTTCACAAAAAAGAAGATCCGGAAAATACTTATTCCCGATTTACTCGGAAAGCTGATAACTCTGACATTTGTTTCTGTTGCCTGGGTATTTTTCAGAGCAAACAGTTTTGATGATGCATTTATTTCTCTTCATTCAATATTATTTAATTTTGACATTGCATACCTCATGCCTTTTTATGATGCGCGCTCATTATTCTCAATATTATTTATTGTTTCAATAATCTTAATATTTTCCCCGGAATATCTGAAACAAAAAGTACAATTTCTTGTTTCGGAATCCCCTGTTTACGTTAAAGCAGTTATTTTCATAATAATATTGCAAATCCTGATACAAATCCAAACCGAGAGTATTCAGCCATTCATATATTATCAGTTTTAGAATTGGTGATATAGTCCGTAAAATTAATCATCCATCAGTTATCAGAGAACTTAAATGTTTAATACAGATACGGTTTAGAACTCGGGTTTTTAAATTGAGCTATTACCAATATTTCAAAATCTTCTGTTGTTAATTTGTCATTTCTGCTGAAAGCGCCTAATTTTGCGCCATAAATATCAATTTTCTCAAAGTTCAGCGATTTCAACAGCCAGGTTATTTCAGAAGGTACATAGTATCTTTCGCTACATTCTAAATCCTTTTTGTTTCCTGAATCATCTTCCACTGATGTATTGCTATAATCACGGAATGTCATTAAATCAAAGGAATTTTTACCATACTCGGCGTTTCCTTCGCCTTTGTGTGAGTCAAGAAAATCTTTAACCGAATGAAACAGCGGGAACAAACCGTTTAAAGTCGTAAAAATCAGTTTTCCGTTATCGCAAATTGATTTAGCTGCGTTTTGCAAAATCCTGAAATTCATTTCATCCGTTTCCATTAACGGGAAAGCGCCTTCGCATATCATTATCGCTAAATCAAATTCATCATAAAAAGGCAGGTCTCTGGCATCATGTTTTTGAAAATCAACCTGCAAACCAAGTTCTGCAGCTTTCTCTTTTGCACGTTTCAGCATTGAATCCGATAAATCTATTCCTGTAACCCTGTACCCCCGTTTTGTCAGTTCAATTGAGTGCCGTCCGGTTCCGCACCCGATGTCAAGGATCCTGGCATTCTTATTATATTCAATCTCCGCCTCAATAAAATCACATTCACCGGTTGTTCCCTGCGTGAAATTTTCATTGTCGTATTTTAATCCGAAATTTTCAAATAAAGCTTCGTACCACTTTTTCATAATTTAAATTTATTATTATGTTCGTCAGTTTCTCAATTTACTCATAAAGAAAATAGTTTTCAATTTGAAAAGTCTGTTTTCCTCTCACTGTATATTGGTTTGATTCTTTGCTCTTAAAAATATATTTTTATCTCTTGTTTTAAGGGCGATTAGCTCAGCTGGTTAGAGCACTTCGTTTACACCGAAGGGGTCTGAGGTTCGAATCCTTAATCGCCCACAATTAAGTATGGTTAGTTTATAAAGCTCAGGGGTTCTTTATAAACTTTTTTATTATTTGAACTAACACTGAATGAAAAGTAAAATAATATTCCTTTTCTCAATTCTTGCAATCTTTCTTGTAAACCTGTTAAAAGATAATATTGACCCATACTATTACACTATTCTTATTTATATTGGCATAAACATTATACTTGCTTCAAGCCTTAACCTGATTAACGGTTTTACGGGACAGTTTTCACTCGGTCATGCAGGATTTATGGCAATCGGCGGTTATCTCTCAATAGCTCTATCGGCATATTTCGCACCTTTTTTCAATTCGGTTTTCGGTACGGGCGAATTCGGACAGAATATTACATTCGTTATTCTGATGTTAGCGGGGGGATTAGCTGCTGCGGTCACCGGATTGATTGTAGGCGTTCCTTCTCTGCGTCTTAAAGGCGATTATCTGGCAATAGTGACACTCGGTTTCAGTGAAATTATTCGCGTGATTATTCAGGGTATGGATGTCATAGGAGGTTCACAGGGCTTCCGTGGTGTATATATTTACAGTAACGGAGTTAAAAGTTTATCAATGATTGACGAACTCAGTCCCGCAGGGTTCACATTTTACGGCGTCCCGAAATACACGAATTTCTTCTGGACTTTCACGGTCGCGGCAATAATAGTTTTCTTTATTTATAATCTGATGTACTCAACTTACGGACGAGGATTCCTTGCCGTTAAAGATGATGAAATTGCCGCGGAGTCTATGGGCGTGAATACGACAAAATTTAAAGTTATGGCTTTTGTAAGCGGCGCTTTCTTTGCCGGCGTGGCGGGTTCGCTTTACGGACATTTTAATCTTTATCTTAATCCCGAAGATTTCAACTTCCTGAAATCCTTCGAAATTGTGGTTATGGTTATATTAGGCGGTATGGGAAGTATTCCCGGCGTTATTATTGCCGCGGCTATTCTTACTATTCTTCCTGAATTGCTGAGAGGAATATCCGAATACCGAATGATTGTTTACGCTCTTCTTCTCATTATTATGATGCTTACACGCCCGCAGGGACTGTTCGGAGTTAAATTACACGTACGAAAAAAATCAAAGAAAAAAACGTGAGCTCACAAAAATATTCTGCGAAACATTTACTTGAGATAAAAAACTGCACAATGAAATTCGGTGGGCTTCTGTGCATTGACAAGCTTGACGCAACTGTGGGAGATAATGAACTCGTCGGTATGATTGGTCCTAACGGTGCAGGTAAGACTACGGTTTTTAATATTATAACAAGTGTTTACCGACCGACGGAAGGGGACATTTTATTCGAAGGGAAAAACCTTAAAGATTATAAGACTTATCAGATTGCCTCGCTCGGTATCTGCCGCACGTTCCAGAATATAAGACTTTTTAAATCTCTGAGTGTGAGAGACAATGTTCGCGTTTCATTCGGCATTCGTCTCCGCTCGGGATATTTTTCTTCCGTTCTGCAGGTCGGAAATTTCAATAAAGAAGAAAAGGAAGTGGATAGGAAGATTGACGAGCTTCTTGAAATGTTCAGTCTTCACGATGTTAAAGAAGAGCTGGCAGTTTCTTTGCCTTACGGCGACCAGAGGAAAGTTGAAATTGTCCGAGCATTGGCAACGTCGCCGAAACTTCTCCTTCTCGATGAACCAGCGGCAGGAATGAATCCGGTTGAAAAAAGCGATTTGATGAACCTTATAAAAGAAGTAAAAAATACATTTAAAATTTCCATACTCCTGATTGAACACGATATGCGTGTTGTAATGGGAGTCTGCGAGCGTATATTTGTGCTTGAATACGGAGAGAAAATTGCCGACGGACTTCCTTCCGAAATTCAGAATGACCCGAGGGTTATCGAAGCTTATCTCGGAGATACTAAACACGCGTGATATGCTGAAAATTGAAAATTTAATAGTGAATTACGGTGCGATTAATGCCATTAAAGGTATTTCAATTGACGTTAAAGAAAAGTCAATCGTTACGCTCATCGGCGCGAACGGAGCGGGAAAGTCAACCATACTCAAAACTATATCCGCACTGCTGAAACCTGTTTCAGGTTCAATAAAGTTTATGGATAAAGAAATTACAGGACTGCCGGCGCATAAAGTTGTTGAACTCGGAATCAGCCAGACACCCGAAGGCAGGATGATTTTTGCCAATCTGACAGTACAGGAAAATCTTGAAATGGGGGCATATACGCGCAACGACAAACAAAATTTCAAGGATGACTATGAACTGATATTTACGCTCTTTCCGCGTCTGAAAGAACGTTTAAAACAGCAGGGAGGCACGCTCAGCGGGGGAGAACAGCAAATGCTGGCTATATCCCGCGCTTTAATGTCAAAACCGAAGCTGATATTGCTCGATGAGCCGTCGCTTGGAATCGCGCCCCTGCTCGTAAAAGCGATATTCGAAAAAATTGTAACTCTGGTAAAAGTAACCGGAATAACTATTCTGCTCGTCGAGCAAAATGCCAATATGGCGCTTTCCGTTTCGGATTACGCTTACGTTCTTGAAACAGGCTCGGTAATACTTGAAGGGGAGGCAAAATCGCTCGCGAAAAACCCGGAAATTCGGAAAGCTTATTTAGGCGAATAATAAGTAAATTTTTACTATTTTTGTATTAATTATCTTCCTTTGAAAAAACATGTATTTTCATAAATTTAAATAACACCATTATGAATTTCAGATATGCAAAAAGAATGGCTAATCTCGGCACGGAAACTGCCTTTGAAGTATTG
>JAPLFI010000341.1 GCA_026390755.1 Ignavibacteriota bacterium | reverse complement strand
TCATTTTGGTTATATAATAAGCAACGGTAAATTAATTGATGAGGCGCTCGTATCGGTTTTCAAAAGCCCCAACTCTTATACAGGCGAAGACGTGACTGAAATATCCTCGCACGGCGGTGTTTTTGTTACGCAATCAGTGCTAAGCACAGTGATTGCCTCGGGCGCGCGCCACGCCGGTCCTGGTGAATTTACTAAGCGGGCGTTTCTTAACCGCAGAATTGACCTTTCACAGGCTGAAGCAGTCGCCGATATCATTAAAGCCAAAACGGAACAGTCGCGCGAGTCATCTGTCAGTCAGCTTGAAGGCTCGCTTTCGGCATTTGTGAAAAACGTCAGACAGGAACTTCTTGATATAACTTCCCTCGTCGAACTGGAACTCGATTTTTCGGAGGAAGATGTTGAGTTCACCTCTAAGGATGCGCTTAAGGAAAAAGCAAATAACCTCATAAATAATCTCAACGAGATTATTTCATCTTATATAACCGGCAGGATAATCCGCGACGGAGTGAATGCCGTAATAGCGGGAAAACCCAACAGCGGGAAATCATCGCTTTTCAATAACCTTCTTAAGACTGAACGCGCTATCGTCAGCAGTAGATCGGGAACAACACGCGATTATCTCGAAGAAAATTTAATTATTGAGGGAATATTATTCAACATTACCGATACGGCGGGACTGCGGGCATCCGGAGATGAAATCGAAACCGAGGGTATTAAACGAAGCTACGGGAAAATAAAAGATGCCGACCTTGTTTTATATCTTATTGATTCCTCGGGCAGTAAAGAGAGAATCAATGAAAATGCCGAAGATTATAAACAGAATTTTAACTCGGAAAAGACACTCGCCGTTTTTACAAAATCAGACATCAGCATCGGCGGTTTCAATATTAACGAATACGGTATTTCCGGCTCCTGCCTTGTGTCAATAAATAAATTTAATTCGGTTGAAGAACTTAAAAAAGCAATGCTGAGCAAAATCCGTTCAAAGGAAATAACAAGGAAATCCGGGAGAATAATGCTCACTAACTACAGGCATAAACTCTGTCTCGAAAATGTTACGGCATCTCTGCATAATGTTGTTAAGTCAATTGACGATAGAATGAGCGGCGAATTTATTTCGGTTGACCTGCGTAACGCACTTAACTTCCTCGGAGAAATAACGGGCGAAGTTACGAATGACGACATCCTTACAAACATCTTCACACGCTTCTGCATCGGTAAATAATCAGAACGTAAACCCGAAGCCTAATTTAAACGTGTTAAAATTCAGCGCAGGCTCGCCGCCGAAGGGCCAGTTCATTTCCTGCGTTCTTAACTGATAGAATCCGTAATAATACGCGTTCTTAAGCACAAAGTTTACGATTGAACCCGCAACGGGTTTATTGCGTAAAATCTGTTTTACAAAATAATCTATCATACCGCTTCCGATTTCTTCAATTACCATACTACCCGCACCCTTCCAGAACAAATATCGCTGGTAAATATTAGACCTTTCGTATTGCAGTGACACCGACAACATATTAGTGAAATGAACATCCACTCCGCCCTCGAATGTCGAGCCGAGACGGAATGTCTGATTATACAGCAGTATAGTGCTCAAGTCAGTCATATTCGATGAATCCGGGAATTGCTTCATGTCAAGCCTCGACCACATCAGCGTGTTTGAATTAAACGGCAGTATTGATACGTTTCCTGCTTTTATCGGATATCCTTCTTTTTTTCCTAAACCGAAACGCCACATGGAAAGCGGAAGACTTCCCGTAGTCTTATCCCTGAAATCAATATCGGAAGAATACGCGCCGACTGTTAAATATCCAAAATGATATTTATTATAGGTATTACCAGAATATCTTTTTCTCCATTTTTTTGTGTGCTTGCTGATTTCGGATGAATATCCCAGCTTCAGGTCTATCAGAGAAGTATTTTCGAACGAGTTAGTAAATCCGCTGAGGTATGTTTTCGAAAGTCCGTAAGAGGCTTCTATCACAGGTCTTTCAAAACCCCATAAATCATTGAAATCCAGGTCAAAGTCGCCGTGCTGGGCGTTTACATTTACGAATAATAAAAGAGAGAAAGCTAAAAGCAGTAAGGTTTTTTTCATATCTCAAAATAGTTTATATACGATTTAGACGTAAAATATTCGAATATAGTTTCATTTACGCTTCAAATATATGCTTATCGGACATTTTTTATTGTTTACATAAACCTGAGATTCTCATTTCGTCTTTTAATGCGTGTAAATTTGGAAGGTCTGTGCAGGTCATATCCGGTGATTTAATTCTTGCGTATAAATAAATGTATTATTTTATTCGAATATTTTGCGTTAATTTACAGTTAAATAACATTAATACTATGAAACTTCTATCTCTCTCACGGATTTTTGAAGGTGCTAAAGATACTTTCACAAGATTTCCGTTCGTTATATTGTCTTCAGCCGTCGGCGCGCTTGCTATGATTTGGGTAATACAACTCGAAGGCGATACCGTGAAAACTAATCTGCATGTTTTATATAATGTAGCGATGGTGGCATCGCTCGGAATTCCGTTTCTCTTTTCTCTCGCGATGTTCGCGGAATCGAGGAATTTCAAAGAAAAATTTAATCTGCTTATGCAAATATGCG
>JAPLFI010000588.1 GCA_026390755.1 Ignavibacteriota bacterium | reverse complement strand
GCATAGTCCCCCGCCGCTCGACATCGTATCGCTGATATGCAGGTCGAAATTATCGTCATCCGCGAGAACGGACGCAATACCTCCCTGAGCATAATTCGTATTTGACTCCGCTTTACGCTTTTTCGTAACTATTAATACTTTCCCGAGCTCGCTTAGCTTTAAAGCGAGAGATAACCCGGCAATGCCACTTCCGATAATTAAAAAATCAGTAACCATAAGAAGGTAATTTACTCAAAATAAATGCCGAATAAAATATATTTAGGTCTGAAATGTCCCGATAAGAATGGAAATGTCCCTTTAAGGACAAAATGTTTATAGAAGCTGAAATGTTTATTACCCATCGTGCCTTCAGGTACGAAACATAAATTATTGAGAGTATTATTTCACTAACAGAAAATCAATCTTTTTCGTCTCCAGACTCGCGTTTATGAGTTTTATCCTGACTTTATCGCCGGCTCGGAATACTCTGCGGCGCCTGACACCTATTGCGAAGTGCTTCTGCTCGTCGTATTCGTAATAATCATCTTCAATGTCCCGGAACCTCGCCATTCCTTCAGTCATATACTCCGTTATCTGAACGTACATTCCGAATTTTACAATCCCCGAAATCATTCCGTCGAATTCTTCTCCTATGCGGTTTTTTATGAATTGTATCTGAAGTACCTTCGTTGATTCACGCTCAGCGGCAACTGCGCTTTGTTCCTGCGCCGAACAGTACTTGCATAAGTCCGGTAGTATTGCCTTGTAATCCGATACTGCAGGATTAATGTCTGACGCCGGAACTCCGTCTTTTCCGCCGAATAATCTCAGATATTTAAAGAGTATTCTGTGAACCATTAAATCAGGATACCTCCTTATCGGTGACGTGAAATGCGTGTAGTCTTCAAATCCCAGTCCGTAATGCCCTATGTTTTTATCCGTATATACTGCTTTTGCCATTGAGCGAAGCAAAAGGTCATTTATAATGTATTCCTCGGGCTTTCCTTTTATTGCTGTGAGCAGATTTTTTATTGACTGCTTGTCTTTTACATTCAGGCTGTATCCGAATTGTTTTATGTATTCCGATAAATCTCTCAGTTTATCCGTATCAGGATCGTCATGTACCCTGAAAATAAAAGGAAGCTGTATTCCGTGTTTGTCAATCAGGTCAGTTACGTATTCCGTTACACACCTGTTTGCCAACAGCATAAACTCTTCTATCATCCTCATCGAGTCGAGACGCTCTTTAATCTTTATTTCTTTTATCTGTCTGTTTTCATCGAGTATGAATTTCACTTCGCGTGAATCAAAATCAATACTTCCTTCCCTTAACCTCACCTTTGTCAGATTTTTCGCTAATTTGCCCATCAGAAGTATTTCTTTTTTGAAATCGCCTTTGCTTCCGTCAATTACGGACTGAACTTCTTCGTATGAAAACCTTCGTTTGCTGTTGATAACGGATTTTGTTATTCTGAAATCCTTTACACGGTATTTTCCGTCAAGCGTAATGAACACGGAAAACGTAAGCCTGTCCTCGTTTGGTCTTAATGAACATAAATCGTTTGAGAGTACTTCGGGGAGCATCGGAACTACCCTGTCAGCAAGATATACGCTCGTTCCCCGCCTCAATGCTTCTGTGTCAATAGCGGAATTTTCTTTAACATAATGCGAAACGTCTGCAATGTGTATGCCGATAATATGTTCTCCGGATTCTGTTTTCTTAATTGATACGGCATCGTCAAAATCTTTAGCGTCTTCCGGGTCAATCGTAAAACAAACCAGTTCTCTGAGGTCTTCTCTGTATTCCTCATCTGCGTCCACAGCGCCGCTTTTATATGAGGTATATATTTCGCCGGATTGTTTTAAAACTTCGGACGGGAATTTTTCCGTAAATCCGTATTTATTTATTACGGCATCGAGTTCCGTATCGAATTCCCCCGCTTTTCCGAGCACGCTGACAATTCTTCCCTCAAGGTCATTAAAGCCGGTTTCAACTTCTCCGATATTCAATATTTCACATATTACCTTATCCCCTGAAACGGCTCTCCCGTAATATCCGGGCTTAATGTATATTTCCTTCTTAACGGCTCTCGAATCGGGATAAACAACTCCGTAGTTCCTCCTCACTTCAAACGTTCCGGTAACCGATACAAGGTCTTTGCGTATCACTCTCTCAACCCGCGCGAATACTTTCCCCGTATCACTTTTTTTCGATATCCTGAATTCAACTTTATCACCCGCAGAAAGTACCTGCCCCTTTTTTACTTTTATAATTTCCCGTAATTCCCTGTTCTTCGTATCACGAAACAGTACTATGTAATTTCTCTTATCGTCAGTGCTCACTTCGCCCGTCAGCAGACTTTCCTCTTCTTTTTTTAATGCATAGAATTTTCCGTCGTGAATAATTTTCCCGCTGACTTCCATATCGTTAAGCGCTTCACGCAATATATTACGCTCAGACGGATGCATCCTCAGATGATTGAATATATGGTTGAACTTGTATGACTTTCCCTGATTCCGCCTCAGGAATCTGAATATTTCGTTGTGTATTCCCAAAATTGTTCTGCTTTTATTATTGTTAAATTTCATTAAAATCTTGTCCTGAATCTATTTCAGGATTATTTCAGGGTCAGAATTTTATTCTGTAGAATAACCCGCCTCCTGTGCGGTTATTCGTCGAAAAAACATTGTTCTGAGAGAACGGGTCAACATATCTTTCAAATTGCAGTATAAGATTCTGTGAAAACCCCGTCATACCAAATACCTTATTGAGCGGATACTCAATAAGAAAGTTTGTATTTGAAAGATC
>JAPLFI010000134.1 GCA_026390755.1 Ignavibacteriota bacterium | reverse complement strand
GCCGCCATTGGAGTTTTTAATTCGTGCGCTACCATAGAAACGAACTGTGATTTGACATATTCAACCTTTTTCATTTCAGTGATATTTCCAAGAACGGTAACAACTCCTGCGAGCGAGCCGTTGGGGTGGGGAACGGGGGAGCAGTTTATATCAACAACAAGTTCCCTGTTTGGCTTTAGTTCAAGCTGAGCCGAGTAAGATTTATTTTCGAAATTTTTTTTATCGAGGATTTTTCTTATTAGCTCGCTTATTTTTGCTGGTATGATTTCGAGTATGTTCTCGCCGATAATGACGTGGTCGAAATCCAGATATTTAAGCGAAGCTGGATTGAACAGAGCAAGTTCGCCTGTGCGGTTCACTACAAAGACGCCATCAGACAATGAATTTACAATCGTGTTTAATCTTGATTTCTCGAAAGCGATTTCGAGCATGCGTTCTTCTCTTTCCTTTTTCAGTTTCTCGGATTCAAGTATAAGCAGTCGTCTTTCATATCCGCTCTGAAGATGCCTGAGTAGTTCGTCAGGCGTGAACGGTTTTGGTATATAGGAAAATGCTCCGAGCTTTGTTGCTTCAATTGCCGTATCGTAACTTGCATAAGCAGTAGCGATAAAGCAAACCGTATGAGGTCGTTTCGATTTTATTTCTTTCAGTACGGTAATACCGTCAATATCCGGCATTTTAAGGTCAATTATCGCAAGGTCGTAATCGTTTTCGGTTGCAAGGCGGATTCCCTCGGTACCGTTTTCTGCAACGTCAACTTCAAAGTTTTCACTCTGGAGTAAGCGCTGGGTTCCGATGCGCAGTCCCTTTTCGTCGTCAATGATTATTACTTTAGGTTTTATTTCTTCCAAATTAAATGTTAAGTGTTAAGAGTTAATTTCTCGTTCTTATTCTCGGGAAGTACTTCTCTGTGTCCATCTGTGTTTCCTTTGTGTTCTCAGTGTAACCGCTCTTATTCTCAGTTGTTCAGACGTTTTTCGAAGCATTCCTCGAGTTTGTTCGAAAGTGCTTCGATTTCAATCGGCTTGTTGAACCATGCGTCGCAATTTATCCACTCGGATTCTTCGCCCGTAGAGACTCCGAATTTCATTCCCGTTACATAAGTTGCCGATGTCAGAAGTATAACAGGAATTGTTTTTCCGTACGGGTCTCTTTTTATCCTGTGAGCAAGTATGAAGCCAGAATCGTGCTCTTCCATAATCAAATCCAGTACTGCCGCATCAGGCTTTTCTCTCTGAAATGTTTCCCATGCGTCTTTCACATTATCCGCTGTGATGACGAGATATCCCTTTGATTCGAGCAGAATCCTGTTTTGCTCGAGCAGGTCAAAATCATCGTCAACGAGCAGTATTTTTTTTTGTGTTTTTGCAGAACTTTTTGTTGTTTCAGTCATAACTTTTCCTTATAGTTTATTTCGTTTTTTATTGTAAGTTAACCGGTAATTTTATTGTAATTGTTGTTCCGGTGCCAATTTCACTCAGAACACGAATATCACCTTTGTGCATCTTGATTATGCCATAGACTATCGGTAATCCGAGTCCCGTTCCCTTGCCCATTTTTTTTGTTGTAAAGAACGGAGTAAATAATTTATTCATATTATCTTTCGGTATGCCGCATCCTGAATCAGTTACGGTGATAGTTATAAATGAATCACCGCGGCTAAGGCTTATATTCACTTTTTTAACCTCACGGTCTTCGAGCGCTTCGCAGGCATTATTGATAATATTCAGAAAGACCTGTTTCAACTGGTCAGAATCACCTTTTAGAACAGAATCATCGAGCAGGCTTTCTATACTGATCGAAATACCTTTGAACTCGGGTTTTATTCTCACAGTTTTGATAATACTGTTTACCATATCGTAAATGTCAACATCGGCCAATTTCAGCTTGCCCTGCCGGGCGAAATTCAGAAGATTGGAAACTATGTTCTTGCATCTGTTAGTTTCTTCTGCTATCAAATCAAGGTCCTCGATAGACTGTGGATTATTCAGTTTAACTGAGAGTTCCTTTTTAAGCAGAGATGTGTAAAGCAGTATTGTACCCAGAGGATTATTTATCTCATGCGCCACTCCTGCTGCAAGCTGTCCGATTGAAGCAAGTTTTTCGGCAGACTGAAGCTGTTCCTGTGTTTCCGATAAATCCTTATAAGCAGTTTCGAGTTTTTCAATCAGATAGGGCAGGCACATATCATTTTCGGCAAGACCTTTAGCGATAGCGATTGCGTATTCACGGCATGTTTTGTATCCGCATGCCCGGCAATTCAGTTCGTCCTGTTTAGTGTGTTTATTCGTACCCGCGAGTATTTCCTTAATCACTTCCTCTTCGGGCATTTCAACCCGCATATCTCTGTATGTGAAGTCCCTGCCGAGGTCGAGGTGTCTGCTGTTGTAAATATTACTTTTCCAGACCTGTTTATCGGTAGCCTTAATTTTATCGTTAATATAATTTATTACTTTTTCCCTGCGCGAGTAATAGTTCATATCGCTGTCAACTGCCGGTCCCTGAATGCACCCTTCGCAGAAGAGAATATCTATGAATTTCGCATTAATCTTATTCGCCTGAATTTCATTCAGTATCTCTTCCACTTTCTCGCGTCCTTCAACTACAATGATTTCCTTTTCGAGTATATCCCCGGGAATATCGGCTGTTTTAATTAATCCTCCCGCAAGCGGAAAAGCTTTACCCGTAAGCGCAAGCGGCGGATCGAAATTTGTTTCAGTCAGATCAGTTAATGAAATACCGGTTTTCGACAGAATATCTTTAAGCTCGGCAAACGTGAGCACTGCGTCCACTGCGCCCGCCACATGTTCATCGCAGTATTCGCTTTTCTTGGCGATGCAGGGTCCGATGAATACAACCTTCGTATCCTGTCCGTAGGTTTCTTTTATATATCTTCCCATTGCAATCATAGGCGATACTATTTTCGCGAGTTTGGGAACGAGATTTTCAAAGTACTTTTCTATATAATTATATATCGCAGGACAGGCAGAGCTGATAATTGTCTGTTTGCCGTTGCTCTCAATTTCATGTTTATACAGGGGGCTTACGAGGTCAGAGCCGAAAGCCACTTCACAAACCATTTTAAATCCGGCTTTCCTTAATGCAGAAGGAACTTTAAGATAATCGTGAGTAAAAGAGGCAGGGAAAGACGGCGCTATCAGTGCAACTGCATTTCCCGTAGGAATGATTTCGTTAACAACAAAATCAACGTCGCTGTTTATCCTCTTCGCATTCTGAGAGCAAACTGTAACACAGTGTCCGCAGGAAATACAGCGTTCCTGCATAACAACAGCCTGTCCGTTCTCAACCCTGATGGCGATAGCAGGACATTCCCTTATGCAGGAGTAACACCTTTTGCATAGATAAGGAATAGTTTCAACTGTGCCGTGAATTTCCATTAATAAATTTTTCTCAAAAATCTTTTTTGTGAACCTTCGTGTCTTTCGTGCCCTTCGTGTCTTTGTGATTAGAGTTCCTGTCTTTTATTCTCAAATTATTTCTTTCTGCTTTTATATGACGTGTGGAGAATCTCATGCGATTTATGGCTGTTCGGCTCGACGAAAAACTCCTTATACAATGTTTTCACGGCTTCGTTTTCGTGCGATTTCCTGTGCATCATTTTTTCGTCAATTTCATACAGAGCTTTTATTCTTTTCAGTACCTTATCAGTTTTCTGGTGAATAGGCTGTCCGCCGCCGTTGATACATCCGCCCGGACACGCCATCACTTCTACGAAGTGATATTTACAGCTCCCGTTTTCGAGTTCATCCAGAACTTTAGCAACATTCCCGACACCGTTCACGACGGCAAAATTCAGTTCCAATCCTTTCACGTTTATCGTACGTTCCTTTATTCCTTCCATCCCTCGAATCTGGTCAAACTCAAGTTTCTCAAGTTCTTCGCCCGTCAGGATATGATACGCAGTCCTGATAGCGGCTTCCATAACGCCGCCCGATGTACCGAAAATAATTGCCGCGCCGGTTGACTCGCCGCGAGGATTCTCGAAATTCGTTTCCGGCAGGTCGCCGAATTCAATTCCCGCCTGATTGAAATACCTGACAAGTTCCCGTGTAGTAAGAACGGCATCAACATCGGGCATATAATCTTCTGCTAATTCCGACCGGCTTGCTTCAAATTTCTTAACAGTGCAGGGCATAATAGATACTACGAAAATATCTTTCGGGTCAATTCCCAGTTTCTTTGCGTAATAGGTTTTAATAACGGCGCCTTCCATTTCATGAGGAGATTTACAGGTAGAAACGTGATCGAGCAGATGCG
>JAPLFI010000296.1 GCA_026390755.1 Ignavibacteriota bacterium | reverse complement strand
GACAGAACGAGTCCGGTAATTTCATTTCCGATAAGAGCGATTGCCGAAGCTACCGGACCGATTTTCGGGAGCAGTATAACATTAATCAGAACCACTACAACGAGCTGAACGAGATTGTTTATCCAGTAAATCCGCACAAGTCCGAGATTATAGCCGATAATGCCTACCGGACTTACGAGTATGGAAATTGCGTACCGAAGGCATAAAAGCTGGCTGATTAAAACAGAAGCTGAAAAAGCCTTTCCGTAAATGACCGGAATCAAAAAGGGAGCGCAGACAGAATAAATAAATGCAGGAATAAAAACAAGCAAGCCGATTTTAAGTGTTTTCTTCAGAAAACTTATTGTTTCATTTATACCTGTAATTGAAGAGGAGCGGGGCCAGATAGCCGTGTTAAAAGCGGTCAGGAACATAATCAGCGGCTGAGCAAGTTTTGTCGCAATGTTATAAAAACCAACCTGATCCTTCTGCAGAAAGTAACCCATCAGCCATACATCAGCCTGCATCGTAAACATAACTATCACGGAAGCAAGTACCATATAAAATGCAAAGGTACCGGGCGTCTGTCCTGTATGAGTATCTTCTGCAGGAGAATGATACAGCTTTTTATACAATGAAGCAGGGAATCCTTTGAAGTCACTTTTTTTCCATATAACACTGCCCGGGACAAGAAACAGAAAAATTACCGCACCGAGAAAGTTTGAAATCAGTGAGACAATAACAACATATTCAAGTGACCAAAGGTTATACACGGCAAGGAATATAATTCCCGCTACATTAATAAGCGACTGACTTACGGCAACGAAAGCATTTTTACCGAATTTTTTTAATGACTGAAAATATATATTAGGAATAGTGGAAAATACTCCGAAGAGTACGAGCAGAAGATTAAGCCTTATAAGCGAAGCAAGGTTTTCAACTTTCCAGAAATTAACGGTTACCGACGGTGCAACAAAATAAGCGATTAATATAAGTATCAGCACAAGCGAGATTTTCAGACGGAAAGCCCAGCGCAGGTATGCCATTTGCAAATCGCCCCTGTCTTTTGAAGCTGAGCGCGAAGCAAATCGTATCGCAGTCTGATTAATACCGAGGTCGGACAAGCCGGAAATAACGGCAGTAAAACTCATGATTAAAACATATTTCCCGAGTATTTCGGCGCCTAGTCCGCGGGCAAGAAAAATTGAAATGATAAACCCTGATGCCGCGGAGGCAATCTGAGGTAAAATTGAGATTATAACATCCCTGATTCCTTCCTTAGAAGAAAACAGGTCTTTCAGAATAATATTTTTAAAGAAATTTATCACAAATCATACATAAAACTCCAAAAAGCAGAGCTTTTCAGGTCTGTGGGATTCCGATTTCCCGTTTTTTTTATCAACATAAAACCACTTCGCGCATATTATCTGCCGCATTTCTTTTAATCGTGATTGTTTGAAATTTAAATAGTATCAGCTCTTTTTTATTAATTGATATATCGTTCCATATTGTTTTTGAAAAAATAAATCTTCATGAATACTTTCCGTAATGATGTCCTCGATATATATTTTTCTGATTTTTTCCAAAAGATTTTTACTAATTGATAATAATGTTTTTAATTCGGAACCTTCAGTGTCTATTTTCAGAATATCAATATACTCAACACCTCTAAGAGTGTTTTCAAGAATACCGTTAATCGATTTACATTCAACATTTATCTTATCGTCACGCAACAATCCAATTCCTCCATATCTTCCCGTTGATTCTGTTCCAAACTCCACAAATCCGTCAAAATCGGATACGGCAAACTCATATAATTTATATCTTTTCTTAAATTGTTCCAGATTTTGTCTTAATCTTTCGATGCACATCGGATTCGGTTCATACAAATAACAGTAACTTAAAGGGCTTCTTGTAAGGAAATAAAGCGCACTAATTCCGATATTAGAACCTATATCGAGTATGATTTTATCATTGTTGTCTGCTTTGTAATCAAACCTGCAGAAAACTTCGTTAATCGTTAATATATCGTGATAGCTGTATGCACTTATTTTAATTAATCCCAGAGGTGTTTTCACTTTAATAACTCCGGGAAATGTGCCTTTACCTGTTAAATAAATGTATAAAAAACTTAACGGCGATTTAATAATTAAAAAAATTTGGAATAATGCTTTCAAGTGCCGGAATTTAAAAGCGGAAATAATCGAAAAAACAAATTTTCTATGCGCTAAAAATGCCATCTCTCAGATATTTTGATCATACTGATTCATCAGTTTAATTCTGCCTGTTGCCGTAATAATTCAGGTTCGCATTATAAAACATCATCTGTATCTGATAGCGCAGGTTGTCAACATCTTTTTTGTAACTCATTTGTGCTTTACCGCTTGAATTCTTATAATGATTTTTACTAAGTGCAAGTTTTATGGAAGTCTTAATATATTCTTTTTGTTTTACACCCTGCGGACACCATCCGTATTTATTCCGTCTCGATACAAAAGGAAGGTAATTAAGATGCTCGGCAGGTATAAGCCCGGTCTGCGATTCCTCATAAAGCTCTTTCATGATGGTTTTGCCTTCCATATAAATCGCAACCTGAAACAATGCGAGCCAGGCGACAAAATACAGAAAGAGGAATAAAAATCCCAGCAGTGTCGTTACTTCAAAGCTTACCGTCAGGTTCCACGAAAAATGAAGGAACATTGCGATAATTAATCCGGCCGGATAAAGAAGCAGTTTCATGCCTACGGGTTTGAATTTAGCCATACCGATGAATCCTCCGAGTGTTGCAGTTGACATACAGTGCATAACAGCCGAGAACAAAGTACGTATGATAACAAGATAGAGCCATGAAACCGGCTCCGAGCCATACGAAAGGAAATACAAAAAGTTTTCCGTCATTCCGAAGCCAAGTCCGATTGCGCCGCCGAAAACAACGCCGTCCACGATTCCATCGAAGCTTTTCAGCCGTGACATAATAACAAGGAAGAACCCTTTTGTAATCTCTTCAATAAAAGGTGCGGTTATTATCGCACCCGAAAGGTCATCCATTCCGGAATCCGCTCCGAATATTGTCTGTATAGTCATCGAAAGCGGAATCTGAAATATCAGACTCCCGATTATTCCGAGAAAAATTGCGCCTGTAGCACCCCAGAAGAAATTCAAAAGAACTATCCAGAACGGATCGCGCTCGTTCCTGTCCATCCACCATATTACAATCAGATATGTGAGCATAGGAACGACTGCGGCAATAAGCGAGGCAAAAGCGAGAATTAACTGCATATTTTATCAGATTTCAAATTTAATTAACACCTGGTTTTTATCAACTGAAGTTTTTTCTTCCACAAGTATCTTCTGAACAACGCAATCACCTGCGGCGCGAAGTTCGTTTTCCATCTTCATAGCTTCAAGCACAAGAATAACATCCCCTTTCTTCAGACTCTGCCCTTCCTCAACATTGATTTTTACAATCGCCCCTGGCATAGGCGAAACAAGTTCGTTCTTTATTTTCCCCGCAGAACGTCCTGCTGAGAATTTTTCGACGAGTAAGTCAAGCTCACTTTTACATACAACATTATAAGACTGCGACTGACACACAAGCGTAAATTCCGTATTATTATCGTCAGATTCTTTTTCGGCTTTGATGATAAAATTTTGATTGTCAATACGGAGCAGTATCGTATTATCAGTAATGAATTTCTGTTCATAAGAATGTTCATTACCGTCAATCGTGACAGTACAGCCGTCCGTGAGATTTACTTCCCGGGTTTCTGCAGAGCTGTCAATATTTATGAAGTGTTTACTCATTGTTCTTTTTAATGAATTAAAAATTTATATGCTAAAACACGCTTTCTATTAACAGGAACCCCTACGGGGTTTGGAGATATCTCATACTATTTTCTATTAACAGGAAACCCCTACGGGGTTTAGAGATATCTCATACTATTTTCTATTAACAGGAAACCCCTACGGGGTTTGGAGATATCATATACTATTTTCTATTAACCGGAAACCCCTACGGGGTTTAGAGATATCTCATACTATTTTCTATTAACATAAAACTCCTCAGAAGTTTGACTTATCATTTATATTCTCTTTCTGTTTAACCAGCTTCGGGCAGAACTTTTTGTTGATTTAGATTTTGTAACTGTTTTTAAGCCCGCATTGCTTTTCTCGGATTTTTCCTTAAATAATACCGAAGCTGTCGCAAGTGCATTTTCCAAAGCGGGAGTAATTTCTTTTTTCTGTTCCATCTCAGAACTTTTTAAGCGCGGCAGAAAAGTTCTTTCAACATACTGAGTGTCGTAATCACCAGGCAGATACTCGGGAGATTCGAGCAGTGATAAAAGGAAATTAATATTAGTTTTAGGTCCCTGAATCACAAAATCGCGAAGCGCACGTTTCATCTTATCAGCCGCTATCTCCCTTGTAGCGCCGTAAGAAATCAGTTTTGATATCATTGAATCGTAATAGATAGAAATTTCATTACCCTGTTCAATACCCGTATCCTCACGCATTCCGTTGCCGAGTGTACGGTTCATATATACAATCTTACCGGTTGACGGCATAAAATTACTGTCGGGGTCTTCGGCGCAAATCCTGCACTCAATTGCATGTCCCCTGAACTTCACGTCATTCTGAGTAAAGCCGAGTTTCTCACCCAATGCAATCCGCAGTTGCTCGCGCACAAGGTCGAGTCCGGTCCGCATTTCAGTTATCGGATGTTCCACCTGAAGCCGCGTATTAACTTCAAGAAAGTAGAAGTTCTTATCCTTATCAACCATGAATTCGACCGTGCCGGCGTTGTAATAGCCAGCGGCAAGGGCAATCCGTTTAGCGCATTCACCCATTTCATGGCGAAGTTTTTCGTCCATTATAGGCGAAGGAGTTTCTTCGATAATTTTCTGATGTCTGCGCTGCATCGAGCATTCGCGCTCGCCGAGATGTACGGCATTTCCGTGCTCGTCAACCAGTATCTGGAATTCAATATGGCGGGGCGAGTCAACATACTTCTCTATGAAGACACTGTCGTCGCCGAATGACGAGCGGGCTTCATTCTGCGCCATTCGGAGTGAGCTTTCAAGCTCGGCTTCCGAGCGCACAACACGCATTCCTTACGGGTACTTTATGTTTAATTGCAAGCTGTTTTGCCTTCGTTTTACTGCCGAGGTCATCTATTGCCGCAGGCGGAGGACCTATAAACTTTATTCCTTCTGCCGCACATAAGCTCGCAAATACAGCCCGCTCCGACAGGAATCCGTATCCGGGATGAATTGCATCGGCGCCGGACTTTTTTGCAACTTCTATTATTCTTTCGGCAAGTAGATAACTTTTCGCCGCCGGTGATTCGCCGATGTGATATGCTTCGTCGGCAAGTTTTGCGTAAAGTGAATAGCGGTCAAAATCAGAATAAACCGCAACGGTCTTCACACCGAGTTCTTTTGCAGTTGTAATTATGCGAACGGCGATTTCTCCCCTGTTGGCAATTAAAATCTTTTTAAACAAGTTTAGTTAAGTGTTAAGTGTTAAGTGTTAAGTGTTAGATGTTAAGTGTTAAGTGTTAAGACTTCTTTTTTTTCAGATATATACCGGCTATTCCTCCCACAAGCAGTAAACTCACTAAAATATTTACAGCTATGCTGATGTTCTTTCCGGTGTAATAAGACTCGGGATAAAACTTAAACTCAATTTTATGCTTGCCCTTGGGAACAATAACAGACCTCAGCAAATAATCGGTTTTGTAGAACTCCGTTTCAGTCCCGTCAATATAAGCCTTCCATCCCGATGGATAGTATATTTCATTCAGGACAAGCAGATTATTTCCGCTTGCATTCACTTCATATTCAATATTGTGAATATTAAAGCTTGTTATACGCGCATAGACTGACGAATCCGGTTTATCAATTTGCTTGCCCAAATCTTTTTCCACGAAAGCTGTTATATAGGGATTGAACCCCGCAGTCTTAATTTTGTTAAGTATATTCATTCCCGTTTCCACCTTACACTCATCAACAAAGAAAGCCCTCGGCATAGCAAAACGGTTTTCGTAAATTATGTTGCTTCCCTTGAACGCTTCCCTGAACGATACGGTATCCTTAATCGGTGTATCGGAAATAACATATTTAACATTTGCGAGTCCCATAAGGAAAGGATTTTCGCCTCCGGACACGTCTATCGCATCCTGGTATATACGGATTTTCGCACCCTGATAACCGTTAAAAAGATGGAGCCTGAAATAAGCAAGTTCATTTGACGTTACAAGGCTCCCGCGGTTAAATACGGCAACACGGTATTTATACGTGTCCGGCTCCCTGGCAAGCAGCCATTTAGTATAATCCGCTTCGGCAAAGTAACTATCCTTCTGCCCTTTATCATCCCAGTGAAGCGTCTTTGAGGTAACACTGAGCAGGTCAAACAGTCCGATGATAATTATGCCGAGAATCAGCAGATTCCCGGAAATTTTTTTCTTATTGTAATAATATATCAAAGCCCCGACAATCAGTATAAGAAAGGCGTGCAGGCGCAGGTCTGATATCACGTTTTCGTATGCAAATCCGGAAATTTGTTTAATGTATCCCGCAATCTGCTGAGGGTCTGCCTGTGTTTTCATCTTCTGTAAGAGAGGTCCGGTTGAAACTGCTTCGGTATAGGAGCTTTCGAATCCGATAAGGGAAATCAAAAACATAAGCGCGCCGACTGCAAAGAGAACATAAGCTGTTTTTTCAATCTTAGATGCTGAAACAAGTTCAGCATGATAAGGTACAGTAGAACTTTTTGATACCTCTTTAATTTTAGTAACTATTGACCATATACCGTATCCGGCGAGTATTACAAATGCGAGGTCAATATAGTAATGAATCATAACGGGAGCGCGGAAACTGCCGAAAAAAGGCACATAATTAAAGAAAATGTCATATATTAACGGAAATGTCCGTCCGAAAGATAAAAACAGGAAAAACAATATGATAAATGATGTTGCCTGAATAAATGGGTTCTTTTTGAAATTAAATGCGGCGCCGATTGCGGCAAGAACGAGCACAATTACGCCGAAGTAAACGGGTGAATCCGTAAACGGCATCTGCCCCCAGTAGAGATTTGCGCGCTGGCCTTTCACTTCGACGCTTCCGAATCCGTAATAATACGGGAGCATAAACGTAAGCACCTCTCCCGGACTGAATGACCAGTTAGTTGCGTAATCATAACTAAGAGGTTTATCCGCTGTTTTTCCTTCGGCTTTTGCAGTAATGCTCGATTCACCCCGCATGGAATATTTACTGTAATCTTTAATGGACATAATTACATCCGCATCCATAGCAAGTGCAAGAATTACTCCGGCAATAAACAATGCGACTGTCCTTAATATTCCCTTAATGTTAATTTTGTTTATTAAATTATATACAAGATAGTAAGCCACGTATATGCCTATCATCATATAAGAATAGAAAAGCATCTGAATATGATGGAAGTGAAGCTGTATGTAAAAAACAACGGTAAGAAGCGCGAAATTAAACATCATTTTAAAGCCGTTATTGTCTTCGGAATCCATAAGTTTTTCGAACAGTAAAAGTATAAGCGGAAAGAATGCAAACGTCATCATCTTAGTGTGATGTCCGACGATTATCAGCTGTATAATTCCTGTCGCGAATACGCCGAGCAGAGCGCAGAATAAAGATATGAGATTATTCTTAAATTTAAAACGCGCGTATAAGAAAAGCGTTATACCAAAAATAAAATAATACGGAAGTGTAAGGAAAAACAAACTTCCGCCTGATATTGCTTCAAAAACTTTATCCCACAGGAAGGAATAAAAATTATGCGCCGATGGAATTGCCGCCGTGAGCGAGGCAAGCGATGGCATTCCCATGAATATATAAGGAAGCCAGAGCGGGAAGATTCCCTGCGCTTTAGCGTCGTTCAGAAACGTCTGAAACGTAAGCGGAGAGAGGTTATCAGCCGATGCAAAAAGCTTTCCGCTGAAGACTCCTTCGCGAAAAAAAAACAATATCGCAAGCAGAATTACCCCCAGAAGTATGTAAACCGCCGCAGGTTTATCATAATCAAAATAGTTCAGATTAGAACCAGGAGGATTTACGTTTTGTTTCCGTAACTGTCCCTTAGGAACTTTTATTTGCTGAGGTTTAACTGATTTAGCCATAGTATAATTTATCTTATCACAAATTTAAAAACTTTTATCAGAAAATAAGCTATTTTTTATTCATAAAAAAAGACAAAATAGCTAAAAGTTTTGGCACGTTTTTTGTCGTATGGTCATAAAAGGTCGAAAATAATTTTCATTAGAGAAAAAAATTAAAATTCAAGTATAAAATTTGGAAAAAATTTTTAAATATTTTCAATTCATGTTTGCTTTTAAAATTTAGTTATTGTAATTTTACTCAACGCTAATTAGTATTTAGTATTTGGTATAATAACTCATAGAACTTAACACTTAAAACTTAACACTTAACACTTTAATGATAATTGATAATGTCTTAACAAAAAAAAATCCTGTCGATAGCATTGAATACGAAAGGCGCTCGTCGGTTATAAAAAATCCCGACGGCTCGCTTGTATTTGAAATGAACAACGTAATTGTTCCCAAGCAATGGTCGCAGGTTGCAACGGACATTATCGCTCAGAAATATTTCAGGAAAGCCGGAATACCGAAACGGCTGAAAAAAGTCCCCGAAGCCGGAGTGCCTGAGTGGCTTTTAAGAAGCGAGACGGATACGGAATCACTGAAAGAATCAGGCGAGAGCGAATGGTATGAAAGCGAACACGATTCAAAACAGGTTTTTAACAGGCTTGCCGGCTGCTGGACTTACTGGGGATGGAAATATAAATATTTTAATACAGAGGACGATGCAAAGAATTTTTACAATGAATTATATTATATGCTTGCCATGCAGTTCTCGGCGCCGAATTCCCCGCAATGGTTTAATACGGGGCTTCACTGGGCTTATGGAATAACAGGACCGTCACAGGGACATTTTTATGTTGACCCCGATACGGGAGAGCTGACAAAATCAGAAGACGCATATTCGCACTGCCAGCCGCATGCATGCTTTATTCAATCAGTATCCGACGACCTTGTCAACGAAGGCGGAATTATGGACCTCTGGGTCAGAGAAGCAAGGCTTTTTAAATACGGCTCGGGAACGGGCTCAAATTTCTCTCAAATTCGCGGCTCGGGCGAAAGGCTCAGTGGAGGCGGCAAATCGTCCGGCTTAATGTCCTTCCTCAAAATCGGTGACAGGAGCGCAGGCGCAATTAAATCAGGCGGAACAACAAGAAGAGCCGCCAAGATGGTGGTTCTTGATTTAGACCATCCTGATATTGAAGAATTTATCAACTGGAAGGTTGTTGAAGAGGAAAAAGTCGCGTCGCTTGTTTCAGGTTCAAAACTTCTTAACCTGCACCTCAATATAATTTTAAAAGCCTGCCACAGCGGTCATCCTGAAGACGACGGTACTAACAGGAGAAACAATAAACAGTTAGCACTTGCAATCCGAGAAGCAAAGAAATCTTTCATTCCTGATAACTATATAGAGAGAATCATACAGCTTGCAAAGCAGGGAGTGAAAGAGATTCATATTCCGGTTTATGATACCGACTGGAATTCGGAATCTTATTCAACTGTTTCGGGACAGAACTCAAACAACAGCGTGCGGGCTTCAAATGATTTCATGAAAGCCGTCGAAAAAGATGACGACTGGAATCTTTACTGGAGAGTTGAGCTTAAAAAAGCCATGCAGGAAAACAGGAAACCGCGCGCGGTGAGGACCTTAAAAGCCCGTAAACTATGGGATGACATTGCATACTCTGCCTGGGCATGCGCAGACCCGGGAATACAATTCCATACGACAGTAAACGAATGGCATACTTGTCCAGAAGGCGGAGAAATCAAGGCATCCAATCCCTGCAGTGAATATATGTTTCTCGACGATACGGCTTGCAACCTTGCTTCGCTTAATCTCGTGAAGTTTTATGATTTCGAAAAAGAATCTTTTGAAATTGACAAATTCAGACATGCAAGCAGGCTCTGGACAATTGTACTTGAAATCAGCGTGCTGATGGCGCAATTCCCAAGCAAAAATATAGCGCAATTATCTTATGAATACAGAACGCTGGGACTTGGATATGCCAATCTCGGAGCGCTGTTAATGGTGCAGGGCATACCTTATGATTCAAGCGAAGCGCTTGCGATAACCGGCGCAATCACTGCCATACTGCATACGACTTCGTATGCAACCTCGGCTGAAATGGCAAAAGAACTGGGCACATTCCTGCATTACGAGGCAAACAGGGAAAACATGCTCAGGATAATGAGAAATCACAGACGCGCCGCATATAATGTCAACAGAAAAGAATATGAAGGGCTTTCGATTTATCCGATGGGCATCAGCAAGAAATACTGCCCTGATGACCTGCTTGAAGCCGCCAGAGAGGACGCTGATAAAGCTCTGAAACTCGGCGAAAAGTACGGATACAGGAATGCGCAGGTAACCGTTCTCGCACCGACAGGGACTATAGGACTTCTCATGGACTGCGATACAACAGGTGTTGAGCCGGATTATGCTCTCGTTAAATTCAAAAAACTCGCAGGGGGCGGATACTTTAAAATCATTAACGAATCCGTGCCGCATTCGCTGAGAAGGCTCGGATATACCGAAAGTGAAATTAACGATATTATAAAATATGTTAAAGGTTACGGCTCGCTGATAGACTGCCCTCATATTAATCCGCAGAGTCTCTCCGATAAAGGTTTTAAAAAAGACGTTATAAAATTGCTCGAAAAATCCCTTCCGGCAGTATTTGATATAAACTTCGCATTCAATAAATTCTCTTTAGGCGCGGCATTCTGTAAAAATATACTTGGTTTTACCGATGAACAGCTCGATGACATCAACTTCAGCATGCTGAAAGAACTCGGATTTTCGAAAGAGCAGATTGACTCTGCAAACGATTATATCTGCGGCACAATGACAGTTGAAGGCGCGCCGCATTTAAAACAGGAGCATTACGCCGTATTCGACTGCGCTAACAGATGCGGCAGGAAAGGAACCAGATATATACACGCAGAGGCTCACATTAAAATAATGGCGGCGGCACAGCCTTTTATTTCAGGCGCGATATCAAAGACAATTAACTTTCCGAATCACGCTGACATCGAAGATATGAAGAAAGCTTATTTGATGTCATGGTCGCTGGGTTTAAAATCGAATGCGCTGTACAGAGACGGCTCAAAACTCTCCCAGCCGCTTAATACGATTACGGATGATACTCTAGAAGGTCAGACTTCGGCAGACGGAGAAGAAAAAATTCTCGAACAAGCCGCTATATCAGCCGCAAATATTGACAT
Source organism: Ignavibacteriota bacterium (assembly GCA_026390755.1). GTDB lineage: Bacteria > Bacteroidota > Ignavibacteria > Tepidaquicellales > Tepidaquicellaceae > JAPLFI01. The sequence continues at coordinate 1,836 of JAPLFI010000296.1, read as the reverse complement.
CGTTAAGGTCGCGGAAAGAATTATACACAGGTATATAGCAAAAAGAAGAAAATTACCGGATCGCCGAAAAGGATATACACAGAAAGCGAAAATCGGGAACCACTCCGTTTACTTAAGAACCGGCGAGTATGAAAACGGACAACTCGGCGAAATATTTATTGATATGCACAGAGAAGGGGCGGCATTCAGGAGTTTAATGAACTGTTTCGCAATTGCAATTTCTCTCGGCTTACAGCACGGTGTGCCGCTTGAGGAATTTATTGACGCCTTTGTTTATACAAGATTTGAACCAAACGGAATCGTTATAGGAAATCCAAGCATAAAAATGTCCACTTCGATTATTGATTACATTTTCAGAGAGCTGGCGGTGACATATCTCAGCCGAACAGATCTCGCGCATATAACCGAAGATGAATTGACTATAAGTCCTGTTGACTCAATTTCAAGAGCTGAAAGAGACAAAGACATCGAGTATTATGAAGAGAGAATATACAGCGAAAGAATTGTCGAAGAGAAAATCGGACCGAGGCAAAAAGACGCAAAGAAAGAAACCAAGGTACTGGCAGTAAACCCTGTCCCGATAAACATAGTCTCTATGCCTGCCGGCGCAAAGGATGTTTCCAAATTAAGAATGGAAGAAGCAATTCTTAAAGGTTACACCGGCGATATATGCGCAGAATGCGGACAGGCAACAATGGTGAGAAACGGAACCTGCCTGAAATGTATGAGCTGCGGCTCAACAAGCGGCTGTTCGTAAACAGCGTAAAGCTTTTATAAACTGAAAACCCGGAATTACACCGGGTTTTTTTATGCCTGCCGGGAGTAATTTAACTGACTTTCAGGGAACAGTCAAAATTTGGATTGAAAGACAATGATATAATAACTAATTTACTGTCGAATTTCAGCCCGAGTGGCGGAATTGGTAGATCTACCTGGCGGTAGACAGGCGCGCAAGAATCAGTAATAATTGGATAAGTTTGTTACATACGTTCTTTACTCTGATAAGCATAAGAGACTTTACATCGGCCATTCAGATAATTTAGACAGACGAATTTTACAACACAACGGAGGTAAGGTTATATCGACTAAACCCTTTGTGCCGTACAGATTGATTTATTCTGAGCAATTTGACAATAGAAGTGATGCAATTATCAGAGAAAAGGAATTAAAAAAAACTAAGGGAAGAAGATTTCTGAAGGGATTTATTTAATGTTCTTTATAATTATACAGCCCGAGTGGCGGAATTGGTAGACGCGCAGGACTTAAAATCCTGTTGCCTGTAAAGGCAGTATCGGTTCGATTCCGATCTCGGGCACACTTAAAACCTCTGGAAACACCTTTAAATAAGGATTTCAGGGGTTTTTTGTTTTTAGGGTTAACTTCCTGACTAAATCCCAATAATGGCATTCGGGGGTATTTTGTTATACACTTTGTTGAACACTTTGTATAGCAAATCTTAGAGATGCAAAAATACTATTAAAGAAACGAGCTCCAATTCGGTTTATCTGTAGTTCTTCAAGCGCTCCCCGAACGCCTATTCCGAGAAAAATACAAAAATGATGAGCATAAAACGATTAAACATTAAATGTTCTTTCCATTACATAATATCACAGCTTTTCTTCAAATCTCCGGATATTCCCGTCCATTAGATGTAGTTCCTTTTGTATCCGTTTGGCTTATTGCCGGTTTTTAAGCAATTAAGTAAATTATACTAATTAAATTAATTGGTATAATTTTTAGGAAGTCATTTAATAATCAAGTAAATCTTTGTAAACGTATATCAAATATTATAAATTCAAAAGAAAGAATAAAATGAAAACAATGAAAGTAATGGCA
>JAPLFI010000028.1 GCA_026390755.1 Ignavibacteriota bacterium | reverse complement strand
TTACGGAATACAAAAAATATCCGTATTAAACTACACTTTTATTGACGCGCCTTATTACCAGCTTGGCACGCTTAACAGCAAAACAAAAGTAAACAGCCTTGCCATACTTGACGACGTGCTTTATGCGGCAACAGCTTCGGGTATTGCTTATGCGGGACTGATTAACGTCAACCTGAACAATCCTGCTTCGTGGGCAAACTATATACACTCACCGATGGCGGCAAACGTAAAGACCGCAGAATCATTTGACGGCAAAGTGTTCTTCGGTTCGGAGAGCGGTTTTATTTATTACGATAAGGCGGGCTGGATATCATATCCCAACGGAAACGTTTCAAGTGCATCTATTAAATCAATAAAAAGCGCGGGAACAAGATTATATTTTATAGCTTCAAGTAAAATTTATTCCGCGCCGAAAGAAAATCTGTCCGATATAACACAATATTATATTGACGGCAGTTACAACACAATAACGACAGATATTAACCTTAACCCTATTATCGGCGTAAGCGAAAACGGAATACTGCTTAACCGCAGCGGGAATTTTTCAACCGTTTATCCAAACTGTCCGTTCAGGAATGTATTCGATTTTCTTTCCATAGGTACCGACGGAGTTCTCTGGTCTGCGGGGGGGCAGAGTGACGCGGGATTTTACAGATTCGACGGTAATGTCTGGGATACATACACAAATGCCACATACCCCGACATCGGGGGGTCGAATCTTTTCAGGAAAATTTATTCTGCCGGCGGTATTATCTGGGCGCTGGGTTTTGGGGGCGGACCCGTCAGACTTCAGAACGGTGTAATTAAAAACTTTAATACAACTAACAGCAATTTACCGGGGTCGGTAGGTTATCCGACTTACTGTACACCTTTCGGCGGCGCTGTTGATAATAACGGTATATTCTGGTGTTCGTTTTTTTCATCCAATAATTCTTCAAGTCTTTACGCGCATACGGGGGATTCGCTATGGACACCGTTTGCTAATCCCGGAATAATACTGAACGCAAGTCTTCAGCAAATAGCGATAGACAATTACAGTACGAAATGGATTGTATCAAACCAGAATCCGGGTGGAGTCTATTTTTTTAACGAAAACGGAACTATCGGAAATCCGAGTGATGATGTTTACGGTTTTTATAACACGGGTGAAATGACAGTTGACGCAGTTAACTTTATAATGGTTGACAGGAACAACGAAATCTGGATAGCCACAAATAACGGAATATTTATAATCAGTAATCCGCTCGCCGCGATACAGAATCCTAACAACAAACCTACTCCGCAGAAAATGGGTATTATTTCGGGCAACCTGAAAGTTCCTTTCACAGAAAACTGCCGCACAATCACGGTTGACATACTGAACCAGAAATGGATTGGAACTGAAAGTAACGGAGTATTCCATCTCTCGGAAGACGGCTCAACGCTTATAGAACAGTTCAACACCTCCAACAGTCCGTTACTCAGCAACCAGATTAACTCCATTGCGGTTAACGGAATAACCGGGAAAGCATATTTTGGCACTACTTTCGGATTATCTGCTGTTCAGACCGATGCCGTTAACCCTGTTGAGGAGTTTGATAAAATAATATGTTCGCCGAATCCTTATCTTGTTCCGTCTCCGGTAAATTTGAAAATTGACGGACTCGTTGAAGGTTCTGCAATAAAGATAATTTCACTCTCAGGCGAGATAATAGCCGAATTCAATTCACCCGGCGGCAGAATAGCGACCTGGAACGGACAGGATAAAAAAGGCAGGCAGGTTTCTTCGGGCATTTACATAATAGTCGCATTCAATAAAGACGGCAGTAAGGTCGGAAAAGGCAAATTAGCAGTAATAAAGAAGTAATATTAACTAACAGGAAACCCCTAAAGGCAGGCCTACGGGGTTTGTGTTTAGAAAAGAAATATTAACGCGGATGCTGGTAATACCGGTAATAGATATAAAGGACGGAAAATGCATGAGGCTCATACACGGGCATCAGGAAACCACACAGTATTATTCCGATAATCCCGTATCCGTAGCGAAACTATTCCGTAAAGAAAACTTCCGCTGTATTCACATAACAGATTTGGACGGTGCGCTCGGCGGCGAGATGAAAAATTATCCCGTTATAAAGGAAATATCCCGTTCCGTTGATATTCCTATTCAGCTCGGCGGCGGGATACGTGAATTCTCAAGAGCTAAAAAAATTATTGAAGAGCTCGGAGTTTACCGTATAGTTATCGGCACAGGCGCAATAAACAATCCCGAACTAATTAAACAGATTCTTGATTGTTATTCTCCGTCAAAACTCGTAATAGGAATAGACGAAAAACTTAATAACATCGTTTCCGACGGATGGATCAATTACGCCAATATAACGCCGCTCGACTTCGCCAGGAAAATGGAAAACCTCGGAGTGAAACGGATTATATATCAGGATGTAACCCGCGTAGGGAATTGCTGCGGAGCGTTTACGGAAAGATTGAAAGAAATAGCCTCCAAGACAAAACTGAAAATAACAGCCGCCGGAGGAATCGGAAGTTATTTACACCTGAAAGAAGTTGCTGATATAGGCAGTTCGCAGATTGATTCCGTTATGATATCGAAGGCGCTTTATGAAAATAAATTTCCGTGTCAGGCAATCTGGCGGAATATTGAACGTCTCGACACATCGCTTGAACTGCCGAAAGTAAAACGGAATTCATGAGAAAGAATACACGAAAAAAGCTTGTACCGAACTTGTTTCAGTATTCTGCCTGTCTGCTCTTATGTCTTTTGCTCTTTTCACTCTTCTTGCCGGACTTACAAAGCCAGCCAATAAAAAGTTCTTCGCCGAATTCTAAATTCCGTATTGCGCGCCTGAAGTATTCGGGCGGCGGTGACTGGTATAACGACCCGTCTGCCGAAGTGAATATGATGAACTACCTGAAAAAAAACACAACCATCAGTGCTGACGAATCGAAATTTTATTCTGTTGACGTTGCATCCGACGAAATATTCAACTACCCGTTTATAATTATAACCGGGCACGGAAACATAGAATTATCTCCGCAGGAAGCGGTACGGCTGAGGAAGTACTGCGAAACGGGCGGATTTCTTTATGCCGATGATGATTACGGAATGGACACAGCTTTCCGGCGTGAAATAAGAAAAGTATTTCCTGACGAGGAAATGAAGGAAATTGCGTTCAGCCATAAAATATACAACAGTCATTATTCTTTCCCGAACGGATTGCCTAAAATACACGACCACGACGGAAAACCGCCGCAGGGATTTGGTATTTACCGAAACGGACGTCTGTGTGTTTATTATACATACGAAACAAACATAACGGACGGATGGGCAGACACAAAGGAGCACGACGACCCGCCGGAAAAGCGGGAAGAGGCTTTTCGTATGGGCACTAATATAATTGTTTACGCTCTGATGTATTAGAATAAATGTTAAGTGTTTAAGTGTTAAGGCTCATACGTTCTTAAACCCCGCTAAGAACTCGTTATGGGTTTCCTGTTCTTCCGCTTTTTGTTCTTATTTTTCATTCTACACTTAACACTTAACACTTAACTCAGATGTGTGAGTTGAGTTTATCAACAATACTTCCTTTCGGGACGGCGCCGACAATCTGGTCAACGACTTTTCCGCCTTTGAAAATCAGGAGTGTAGGGATGCTTCTGATTCCAAACTTTCCGGCGATACCGGGATTATTATCAACGTCAACTTTTCCTATCTTTGCTTTTCCTTCATACTCACCGGCAAGTTCTTCTACTATCGGGGCAATCATTCTGCATGGTCCGCACCAGACAGCCCAGAAATCAATCAGTACCGGAATATCGGATTTTTCAACTTCATCGGCAAAGTTCGCGTCGGTAAATTCAAGTGGGTGCATTTTAATGTAGTCCTTTCTTTTTATTATTTTTTTATTATTTTTTGTCATCCTGAACTTGTTTCAGGATCTAACACTTAACACTTAACACTTAATTAGTTTATACGTAAATTATCATCTCCAACTAATATTTTCAAGTTTGAAATTAAGTCCGGTGACGGATTTATTTTATAGTCTTTTGATTTATACATTTGTGTTTTTCCGTTATTAATCACAAGAAAAAACAAATTACACGAACCCGGATTCGATTCTGCGAGCTGTTTTATGCTTTTTAGCATCTTAACGTCGGTTTTATTCTCGAAAATATTTATTGTAACATTATTCGCGAGGCTCTGGTGAAAATTGTCAATCGGATAAATATTTTCGATAATAAGTTTAATCTTATCGCCGTTTTCCTCTGCTTTTCCCTCAACGAATACGAGTTTATTCTCTTTGAACAGGTATTGTTTCGCCTCGTACAGTTGTGTAAAAGCCACGCATTCGCCGCTTCCGTAAAAATCTATAAGATTGAATACGACGAACTTATTCTGCCGCTTCGATATTTTAATCTGCAGGTCGCTTATCACGCCGCTCATTTTTACGGTTCCGAGACTCTTAAAATCAATCTCGCTTACGTCGTCGCCGAAAGAAAGATTTACAAAATGTTGTATCTCCCGTCTGTACTTTTCGAGCGGGTGACCCGACAGATAAAATCCGATTGACTCCTTTTCAAGTTTATATTTTTCAATTTCCGTAAACTCTTCAAACACTTCCATTTTCAGTTCGCGAATACCGTTTACGTTCGGAGTATCGGAGAACAGTCCGTGCTGTCCTTTAAGCTCGGGAGTGTCTTTCATCCTCTGGGCGAACATAGTTGAGCGCTCGAGATTAAGGTAAAGCTTACGCCTGTTTTTATCAATACAGTCGAATGCGCCGGCAAATATAAGTCCCTCGATTGTTTTTTTATTTACGAGCCGCAGGTCAACGCGAATCAGAAAATCAACGAGAGATTTAAACGCACCGTTTAAATCCCGTTCTTTTATTAAATTCCCGGAAGCCTTTTCGCCGACACCTTTTATGGCGCTAAGCCCGTAAATAATTTCTCCTCTATCCGACGGGTTTTCGCCGTACATTGTCTTAAAATCAATATTGCTTTCATTGACATCGGGCTGGCGTACTTTGATTTTCATTCTCTTAGCTTCATCGGCGAGGAACTGAAGTTCAGTTTCGTCGTCTTTTCTTCCTTCCATGGAAACAGCGAGAAACTCGAGCGGATAATGTGTTTTGAGGAATGCGGTATAATAGGCGAGAACTGAATAAGCCACTCCGTGAGATTTATTAAACCCATAATCCGCGAAGTCGAGTATTAATTTGAATATTTCCTCCGCAGTTTTTTTCGGAACTTCATTCTTCACCGCCCCGCGTATAAACTCTTCCTTAAACTTCTGCATCTTTTCTTTAATCTTCTTACCCATTGCCTTGCGCATATTATCAGCCTGCGCCATAGAGAACCCCGCAACTTCACGCGCAATCTGCATTACCTGTTCCTGATAAACAATAATTCCGTAAGTATCTTTCAGCGCTTTTTCCATAAGCGGATGCATATAAGTAATACTCTTCCTGCCGTGCCGTTTATCAATGAAGTCAGGAATCAGTTTCATAGGACCCGGCCGGTAAAGCGCATTCATTGCCGCGAGGTCGTTGATATTCTGCGGCTTGAGTTTAGAAAGATATTCGCGCATCTTGCTCTTTGAGAACTGGAATATGCCAACAGTAGCACCTGCCGAAAAAAGTTCATAAGTTTCTCTATCATCCAGAGGCATATTGTCTGGGGTAAGAGCCGTGCCGTGTTTTTCGTTCACGAGGGCGAGAGTTTTACTAATGACTTTCAGTTCTTTCAGTCCGAGAAAGTCAATTTTTATCAGTCCTGCATCTTCAAGCCTGTTCATATCGTACTGCGTGCAGAAGACACTGTCTTCATTGACCACTTTCGAGAGCGGCACATAATCCGTCACGTCGGAAGGGGCAATAACTATACCGGAGGCGTGTATAGAGGAATTCTTATTAAGGTTTTCGAGTATGCTTGCGTATTCAAACAGATTCCGTTTATCTATCTTTTGCTCTGCGGTTCCGCCTTTGAAGTATGCGCTGAAGTCGGGAACCTCTTTAAGACACTCTGCCAGAGGTTTCACCTTTCCGAACAATATCGGAATCATTTTTGTAAGGTCGTTTATCTCCTGATAATTAAAATTCAGAACACGCCCGACATCTTTAAGGACGCCTCTCGGCGCAAGTTTGTTAAAAGTAATAATCTGCGCAACTGATTTTTCTCCGTATTTTTCTTTAGCGTATTGAATCACTTCATCGCGCCTGTCGTCCTGAAAATCAATATCAATATCCGGCATAGAAACGCGCTCGGGATTAAGGAATCTTTCAAACAGCAGGTCATAATCCAGCGGATTCACGTTTGTAATCCCAATTGCGTAACAGACGAGGCTTCCGGCGGCGCTTCCGCGTCCCGGACCCACGAGAATTCCGCGGGACTTTGCGGTGTTAATAAAATCCGCTACAATCAGGAAGTACCCGGCGAAGTTCATATTTCGGATAACTTCAAGCTCGTAGTTAATCCGCTCTTCCATTTCAGGTGTAACGGTAACTACACGTGTCGCCATACCTTCAAAAGACAGTTTTTTCAGGTATTCATCAAGAGTTGCAACGTTAGCGCCGGCGGGAATAGGGAAGTCAGGCATGTAATTCGGTTTTGTATCGAGTTCAAGATTACATTTTTCGGTAACTTCGAGAGTTGAGGCGATTGCTTCCGGAAAATCTGCGAAGAGGTCACACATTTCTTTCGCTGACTTAAAATAAATCTGGTCTGTGCCGTATCTGAAATTAGTAGTCAAGTCCCTCGGCTCGGTGTTCTTGTTCTGCTTTGCGCTTATGTGAAGGTACAGGTTATGCGCTATTGCGTGCTCTTTTTTTATGTAGTGTACATCGTTTGACGCAATTAGTTTAAGCCCGAATTCTTTAGCGAGTTTAGGCATTTCACGCAGGACTTTTTTCTCTGAGTCCAGGGAGAGGTGATTTTGAATTTCGAGATAAAAATCCTCTCCGAAAATATCTTTATAAATGCCGGTCATCTTGCGTGCAGTCTTCATATCATCGCGGATTATATAGCAGGATATCACGCCACCGGCGCAGGCAGAAAGCGCAATAATTCCCTCGTTATACTTTGCGAGCATTTCGAGGTCGATTCTCGGTTTATAGTAGAACCCTTCCGTATGTCCGATTGAATTCAGCTTAATAAGGTTCTTATATCCCGTCAAATTCTTTGCGAGCAGAATAAGGTGGGCGTAATTCAGGTTGGATACGGACAGTCCGTCAGCGGATTCCGTATCAATAATATCAGCGGTATCTCCGACGGTGCTGGTTTTCTTACCTTTTTCGAACCGTGTTCCGCTTTGAGCGACGTATGCCTCGAATCCGATTACAGGTTTTATTCCCTTTGCTTTACAGGTACGGTAAAACTCCATTGCGCCGTACATGACTCCGTGGTCAGTCAGCGCAACGGCACTCATTTTATTTTCTACGGCGGCATTAACAAGACCGTCAACAGTTGCTATAGCATCAAGCAGTGAATAATGCGTGTGATTATGTAAGTGTATAAATTCTGCCATTTGCTTATTTTTAACTTTCTGTTTTCCTGTTACTGTTTAACTGCACCGGTTGTTTCTTAATATTTTCTTAAAAATTTTCAAGGGATATTTAAAAGAGGAAACTCAATTTACTCATTATATAAAAAAGTAAAAAGCATAATTCAAAAAATAGTTTTGAAAAACGAAAAAAAGAATGTGTGAGCGAGAGTCTTTAGCATTTTACAACCTGTTTTTTTCTATATTTACCTCTTACCGTTTAAATCCAATTTCTGATTCAATAAAAAAACCGTTTCCTTTATTAAATTAGCTTTTGCCCACTTCTTCAAATCATAATCGAGAAAATCTCCCAGTCCAGATAAAATTCTCGACTCCGGCTTTTTATTCAACAGTTTAATTAATTTTTTAAACAGAATTGCATAATCCATACCGGTTCTGTTTCTAATTATTAATTCATTAAACCCCAAATTTTTGAACAAAAAATAATAGACATCAAAAACGTCCCTGTTTGCTTTACATTCCCGCTCATACATTGCAACGAGTTTATTCGCGAACATATCTTCTTTCAGCATTACTCTTATCGGTATGCCGTAATAATACTTAACCTCAAATCCTGAACCAAAATCCCTTTTATTAATCTCAATTTTTATATTCTGAGATTTTTCTTCATAAGATAACTCAAATAAAACATAGAACCTTTTTTCGCAGACATCCTTACAATTGCCGTATTTAGTCAGTATCGGCATTATCTTTTCAGTCAGATTTCCTGACATATCCGGCATTAGCAAATCAAAATCAAGGTCAACCGAAAATCTCGGTAACTCGTAAAATATAAAAGCCGCAGTCCCGCCTTTAAATCCCAGCGATTTAGCGAGTCCGGCATCTTTAAAAATATCCCGGAGGATTCCCGTTAAAATTTGTTTATGAAGTTTTAAATCTGTCATTTTATTATATATATGAAATTCAAGAAATTATATTCCGTAAAAGTTCTGCTATTTCGCTTCGGTTAATTTATGTTTCTGTAATCTCTTAACATCAGCTTCCATTCTTTTATTGTTGTAAACGTCAAGCAACTTAAACACTTTATCAAAATCGACAGACTGAATATTATCGAAATAATAATCCTTATTCAGATAAAGCACGTCCAGCAAAGCCCTTTCTCTTGTTGCAATCATAATATCATCTTTATTTTTGATTCCGGCATCATTAAGTAAAACCGAATCCTTAAGCTTTTTAAAAGTAAATTCATTCCCGTCGCAGTTAATTACTTTTGTCTGGTATGATGCAAGAAAAACCGAGTTATATTTCTGAAAAATAACCCCTTCCATTCCGAGAACTGTTTCAAATGAAATATACGAAGGCTTGAAAATTTTCGTGGCGAGTTCAAAAACATCATAATCCCTATCTTTAGAATAAATCCCGTTCCTGATTTGGTACAACTGATTATTTTTCACGTAATAGTGCACTCTTGATAATGCGGTCTGAACCGGCACATCATTCC
>JAPLFI010000045.1 GCA_026390755.1 Ignavibacteriota bacterium | reverse complement strand
TGTATTTGTGAAAAATTCGACCAGCGATTTACTGTTAGATTTCAGATTAACGGAGTTATTTATCGAGACGGGTCCGTCGTTGCTTTCACAGGAAGAGAATAGTAAACAGAAAACGGTAAACAATGAACAGTAAGCGTAGATTTTTTTAGTAAACGGTAAATACTTTTTCATTTTTGTTTTTATTTTCAATACTAAGTTAGTTGTTTGTTGTTTGTTGTTATTAGAACTTTATTAGTGTTAATTCGTGTCGAACCCTTTCAGAATTTTGTTTCAGAATTTTGATGAAATAGATAATCTAAATCCCTCAAACGGGCGCACGTACCGGCATATACCGCTTGTACATCTCAATCCGCCGCGTTCAGAACCGTACGATGCGGTGATTGTATTAGCTCCGCTGAGTTTATAAGCCAATTCGCCGAGCGCCCAGAATTTCTTGCCCGAAGGGTCTTCCGAGTCGTTAGTAAATTCAAGGTTAACCGTCGCGCTGAGCTCCGGAGATTTCGATACGCCTACGGAGAGATATGTGTTCATATAATTCTGGTCGCCAACGCGGACATTATTGTTCATAAATTGTTGTTCGAGTATAAACTTCAAAGTATATTCGGGAATAAATGTATATCTGATTTCAGTGGGAATGGTAAATGCCGTGAGCTTTTCGGAAGCCGCGGGATTATTGTAACTGTATGTAACCTGACTTTGTCTGTCAAATGCAATTTTCCCGTAGAGTTTATCAGTAGCGTACCATTCGCCTTCGAGAAATACTTCCCAGTACGGCGAGAGAGAGTTATCGAAACCCGGCAGAAAATTCCCGCTCCTGGCAACTCTTTCATATTTTGGTTTGCTCGGTGTTCCCGTGTTTATGTAATCAAAGTGTCTTGAGGCAACCGCTGTATTCAGATTGAAACTGACTTTATCGGACGGAGCATAAACAACATCAAGCTGTGCACCGACTTCGTCGTTGAAATCAACTACGTGCGGATTGCGGGATATCAATGTTGAAGTCTGTTCCCTCACGACTGTCGGAGGATTCTGAAAAGGCAGCATTTTTGTCGGGCGGTCAGTTGCGCGGTTATCAGGAGCCGTCATATCAAACCTGTAATTTTTATAGTCGAGGGTTATGCCGATTTTTGATTTCGAGAAAGAAAGCGAAGAATAAAATCCGTCTCCCTTGGCGCTTACCTCCTGCGAATATGTTTTGTTAGCGGCTACATTTACGTGTTTATTCGCATACGAAGCAAAAAACTGTACATCGCCGAGATTTATAGAAGCGTAACCTTCAGGAAGATACGCATTTATATTCGCCGTGTCCGTTGAGGAGGGAACGCGTCCGTTTGAATACACATAGTTAAAGCCGAGGTTCATAAATTTCACTGGTGAAACTTCAACGTTTGCGTCGCGGACATTATATGTTTCAACACGGTTGAAATTTATAAAATCGTTATAAATTAGCGAGCCGCCGAGAATCTGCGCTTTAACTTTAACGGGATGCTTTTTCCCGAATGTGCGTTTAATGTATCCGTTGAATCCGTCTATACCCGTATCGTAATATTGTCCCCGGTCTTCAAATACGTTCATCGAAAGTCCGCGGCTTATTATTTCCCAGAAATCACCTGCACGAAGATCTATACCATCGTCAACGTTTTTATATTCTACGAATCTTTTTTTAATGCCTATAAAATCTTTACCGTATTCTATCGGTTTATCAATTTCATACCTGATTCCGAAAATAATGTCGTTCACGGATAGCCTGCCATCGGCAACATCCTCGAAATATTCTTTCGGATAGCTTATTCCGCCGTTGGATTCCGTTCCGCTTCCGTAACGGAATAAATTGCTGAGCGATGCCTTTACGTTTAGTTTAATCTGCGCTTCGGCGGCGGCAGCAGTAAAAATTAAGAGGAGTAAAAACAGTAAATACTTCTTCATGAATGAAAAAATTTAATTTATTAAAAATAACTACTCAAAAGCAATGTTCAATGTTAAGTGTTAAGACTTAATTCTTTATCCCTAAAACAGCTTTAATTTCTTCTTCTATCATAACTTCGTCGCCTGTCTTGAATCCCGTATGAACGGCAACAACTTCTTTATCTTTGTTAAGCATAATAGAGTAAGGTATTTCGTCTTTTCCGCTGTATGCTTCAAAGACCCGTTTATCGGTATCCATCAATACGGTAAAAGCGAAATTCTGAGCGTCAACATAAGATTTCACTTTCGCGACTGATTTCTGGTTATCTGTATTCAGCGCCAGATAAGTAAACCCTTTGTCTTTATATTTAATACACAGGTCGTTAATTTTTCTCATTTCTTCCTTGCATGGTGTGCACCAGGTTGCCCAGAATCCGATAAGCACGGGACCTTTATCAAGTATTTTACTGAGTGTAACATCATCGCCGTTAATATCGGGCAATGTAAAATCAGAATACATCTGAGCCTTTGAAGAAGATGCAAATGCCAAGAGGGCGATTAATACTGCGACAAGAATTTTTTTCATTGAAAGTATATATTTATGTTTTAAAAAGAGTTAATATTATTGCTGTTAACACGAGATTTGCCAAAGCAAGCGGAAGCATTGCCTTCCATCCGAGGTTCATAAGCTGGTCGTAACGGAATCTCGGAATTGTCCACCTGACCCAGATAAAGAATAAGACCATTAAGAAAACCTTCCCGCAAAAAGCAAGTACCTGTAAAATGCTCACGAGCATATCCGGCAAGCCGAAAGTCTGCAGATAAGGGAACTGCCACCCGCCGAGATACAGTGTTGTTATTACGGAAGATGCGACTATAACATTCGCATATTCGGCAAGAAAGAACATAGCGAACTTCATGCTTGAATATTCCGTATGGTAACCGCCGACAAGTTCCTGCTCCGCTTCGGGCAGGTCAAAAGGCGTCCGGTTTGTTTCCGCAAAGGCAGAAACGAGAAACGTGAGAAATCCAATCGGTTGTAAAATAATATTCCATTTCCATCCGAACTGATTTTGTACAATCGTATCAAGCTCAAAAGAGCCGTTAATCAGTATAACACCGAGTACGGCAAGACCCATTGAAAGCTCGTAGCTTATCATCTGCGCAGACGACCTGAGTCCTCCGAGGAGCGAGTATTTGCTGTTCGAAGACCAGCCGCTGAGAGTAACACCATAAACCCCAAGTGAAACGAGGGCGAGAATGTAAAGAATTCCTATGTTAACGTCGGCAATCTGCAATTTGATTTCTCTGCCCGCGAGTAAAATTTTATCACCGAACGGAATAACGGCAAATGTTGACAGTGCGACAAGTATCGAGATTCCGGGCGCAAGCGCGTGAACGAGCCTGTTTGCCTTTGCAGGTACAATGTCTTCTTTCATAAGAAGTTTCACAACGTCAACAAGGGGCTGAAGCAATCCGGCCGGACCAACGCGGTTAGGACCTATGCGATTTTGTGTAAAGGCGGAAACGCGCCTTTCGGCATAAACCGAATATGCAACCGCCGTAAGGATTACTCCTTCCACAATAACAATTTTCGTAAGTGTGATTAATATGTCAATAAGCCATTCGGGCATAATATAATATCAAATAAATGTTATGAATTTAACGAATTTTCAGTAATATTATTATGCTAAAATACGTCGGAAATAAAGAATATTATATTACTTCTTTTGCTTTGGCTGTATTATAAAAATGGGTAGATGAAAAATTATAAATAAAAATTAGGTTTTGCTCTTATTCTATAAAAGTTCTTCTCTATGTAACTTCTTTATTAAAGCAAGAAATGTATTAACATAAAGCCCTACGGGGTTAAGAGCGAAAGAGCAACTACACTTAACACTTATTAATAGTAATGAATTCGCTCCCAAACGGCGGCGGCGGAAAATGATGGTGGTGGTTTTTTAATAACAGATTGCTATTAACAGGAAACCCC
>JAPLFI010000172.1:2076-15280 GCA_026390755.1 Ignavibacteriota bacterium | reverse complement strand
GGCGTCAAGGTAATATTACGAAATGATCAGCAGCATGGCTGATAAACCCGATACAGAACTCGACGTTTATATGGGGAAATATATAAACCAGTACGGACTCGAGGCGCATAGAGATAAATTCGCGGAATTCAAAGGCAGTGAAATCAGGCATATACCAAGGACAAAACTTCTTTCCATTAAACTACAGAAACCGTTTTTTGAAAAATACGCTTACAGGCAGGATGCCGATATTTTTCATCAGACATATTATAACAATTACAATTTAAATAAGAATTTCAATAGAGTAATTACAGTGCTCGACTTTACGCACGAGAAAATGAGCGCCAATTTCGTAAAGCTCGATAAAACCGCGGAACTCAAGAAAAAAGCAATTCTCTCAGCAGACGGAATTATTTGCATTTCGGGTACTACAAAGAAAGACCTGCTTGAACTTTATAATGTACCCGAAGACAGAATAAAAGTTATATATCTCGCGAATTCTCTGAGGAAAGATGTGAGCGATACTCCGGTTTATAAAGAGCCGTATATTTTGTATATCGGCGACAGAAGAAGCTACAAAAATTTCGGACTGATGATTGAACTTTTCGTTAAAAATGAGTTTTTGAAAGATATTAAGCTCGTATGTTTCGGCGGAGGGGCTTTTACAAAAGCAGAATCCGATATGATTGCAGTAAATAAACTGAATAATAATTTCATACAGACGGATGGCAGTGAGCCGGTGATGTCGAACATTTACGCTAATGCTCTTGCATTTGTTTATCCTTCGCATTATGAAGGATTTGGTATCCCAATTCTTGAGGCAATGTTTTACGGATGTCCCGTTGTGGCAAGCAATTCAAGCTGTCTTCCCGAAATCGGCGGCGACGCATGCCTGTATTTTAACCCGAACAGTTCCGAAGAATTAGCTGATAAGTTAAAAAGTGTTATCTTCGACAACAGCATTAAACAAGAGTTATCGAAAAAAGGAAAATTAAGGGAAATGGAATTCAGCTGGGATAAATGTGCGGATAACACTCATAATTTTTATAAAGAAATCGCAGGACTTAAAAGAAGTTACACAGAGGGCACAGAGAAAACGCAGAGGGCACAGAGAAGAACTTTTTTTTTATAATAAGAGCGAAAGAAGTTACACAGAGGGCACTGACCTGCCTGCCGTCTACCTGGCGCAGACAGGCAGGCAGGGAAGAACTTTTTTTTTATAATAAGAGCATAAATTGAACAACGAACTAAATAAATATCCGGTAGTCAGTATAATTACGGTTGTATTCAACAACAGGGATAATTTCACAAAGACCTGTGAGTGCATCAAAGAATTAGTTTATCCGAATCTGGAATTTGTGGTTGTTGACGGCGGCTCGACGGACGGGACTGTAAACACAATTGCTCTGAATTCCGATATAGTCTCCAAATGGATAAGCGAGCCCGATAAGGGCATATACGATGCGATGAATAAAGGATTGAAAATGGCAACGGGTGATTATGTATGGTTTTTAAATGCGGGAGATCAACCTGCTTCGGGGGATATTCTGAATAAGGTATTTGCATCAGTTGAAAATGCCGATGTTTATTACGGTGACACCGAAATGATTGACGAAGAAGGTATGAGTTTCGGTATAAGAACGCTTAAAACTCCACCGGAAGTGCTGACATGGAAAAAAATGATTGACGGTATGCTTGTTTCTCATCAGTCTATGATAGTCAGGAAATCAGTTGCCGCCGATTACAATCCAGATTATAAGTATGTCGCGGATATTGACTGGACAATCCGCGTGCTCAAAAACAGCCGTAATATTGTAAATACGCATTTAACGATATCACGTTTTCTTATAGGCGGATTTTCGAGAAAGAACACTATAAAGTCAATAACGGAGAGATACAAAATGCTCTGCAAATATTTCAATCCGTTCTATGTTCTGATTAATCATTTCAAAATAACATTCAATTTCATAGTATATATAATAAAAAGAAGGAAATTATTATAACCATGCCCGATTTAAAATTAATAAAGATAAAATCCGAAATGTTACTCCGTAAGGCGGGGAATAAATTCGGCGTTGACGTTAAGATGACGGATGAGGAAATACTCGTAAAACAACTCATTCATAATAAGATAGATGTGATATTTGATATAGGTGCGAATACGGGACAATTTGCGCGGATGCTGTTTAAGCTCGGATATGCGGGCAGGATAGTCTCTTTTGAACCGCTGACAGAAGCATACAATAAACTAATCGCAGACAGTAAAAAGTTTAAGGGCTGGGAAGTGGCAGAAAGGTGCGCAATAGGCGAAGAAGACGGAGAAATTGAAATGCATATATCGGAAAATTCAATAAGCAGTTCTGCGCTTAACATTTTAGACGAGCACGTTTCGGCTGCGCCCGGTTCAAAGTATATTGGAATTGAAAAAGTTAAAGTATATAAACTCGATACCGTAGGGAAAATATATGCGGGTAATTCCAAAAACATTTTACTTAAAATTGACACGCAGGGATTTGAAGAAAAAATTCTCAGCGGAGCGGATAAGTTTCTCGGTGAAGTGAAAGGTCTGCTGGTTGAGACTTCACTCGTTAAGCTCTATGAAGGACAGGCGCTTTTCAGGGAAATATATGATAGTATAACAGCAAGAGGTTTTGAAGTGTGCGGCATACAACCTGCATTTGTCAATAAAGAAACCGGCAGGGTTTTGCAGGTTGACGCGTTATTTTTCAGACCTTCTGCTTTGCGAATTTGATTTTCCTTAACGCAACAAAGCACATTTTCAGCAGTCTGAATCCGTCGCGGAAACGGTGTATGTTTGTTTCTCCGTATTTTCTTTCTCCGTAACGGATTGGTATTTCGATAATTTTCAGTTTTAACTTCGAAGCGCCGAACAGCAGGTCAAAATCGCCGAACGGGTCAAAATCGCCGAAGTACGCACGCTCTGCTTTTATCTTTTCATAGTCTGATTTGAACAGCGCTTTTGTTCCGCAAAGAGTATCCGTAATCCTCTGTCCCAACAGCCAGCTGAATATTTTACTGAAGAAAATGTTTCCGAATTTATTCATACGCCTCATTGCTTTTTCTTCCATCTGATAAACAAGCCTTGTGCCGTTTATAAAATCCCCTTTTCTGTCTCTCAAAGCATTATAAAACTTTGAAAGGTCTTCGGGAGCAACCGTCATATCCGCATCGAGAATTATCAGTATATCCCCTTTCGCAACATCAAATCCAGCTCTGACGGCATCAGCTTTCCCTTTGCCTGTTTGCTTTACAAGCCGGATATCTTTCCCGGGATTTTCTTTTATCAGCTCCTCAATTTTCCTGTATGTATTATCTGTTGAATTACCTTCGGCGAAAATTATTTCCGGCAGAACTTTTTTGTGACTTCCAAACGCGGGAATCCGGTTTATGATTTTATCAATATTACCCTCTTCGTTGCGGCATGGTATTAATACAGTCACTGAAAACTCTTCTTTTGCCGTTATCGCAGAACTTTTCTTGGGGATATGAATTCCTGAAGGTATACCGGTAACCCAGCCTGTAAGACATAATCGCCTGAATCCCGGTAGTTTCGCGATATGGTTATTAATAAAAGCGGATAAGAAAGGAATTCTTTTTGGAAACAGCAGAAAAGAGCCGCTGTCGGATACATTATATCCCGAAAGATAAAGAAGGTTCTTAATTTCTTCTATATACAGCCAGTTTTTTTCGCCTTCTTTCATTTTCAGCTTAAACAACTCGCCGAGGCGAAGCACAGGATTCCAGAAGTAGTTATAGTATGTTACAATAATTTTTGTGCTTCCGTGTGATAAAGGAATTAATCTTTCGAAAACGAACTGAATATCGTCGAGCGTGCCGATTAAATCCGATATAATTATATAGTCAAATATAACTCCGCTGCTGTAAAGTCCCTGAAGAGAGTTTTCATCTTCAGCATCGGCATTGTAAAAAATAATATCAGTATCTGATCCTGATGCTGAAACAAGTTCAGCATGACAAGGATAGTGTTCAGGACATATTTTTTTTCCGTATTCAATCAGATAATTATTGATTTCGATACCAGCGGAAACTGAAGGATGAAGGGCATCAAGCGTTTTACCGGTTCCGCATCCGACTTCCAGGACCGAAGATCCGGCGGGAACGATTGTTTTCAGAAAAGAAGTAATTGAATCGTGATAATAGGAGTTCCTTTCACGCCAGTATATTTTCCTTGCGGCGTAATCTTTCAGATAATCATCTTTTTCTTTATTATCTCTGAATCGCAAACCTGTATTATTTATACATCAGATAAAATTCCGACGTCCATACTGCAAGAAGGAATAAGTTAAACACTGCGGCAGATATTTTATATGTAACCGGCATACTTTTGAAGCTCTGGTATAACTTTTTTCTGTAAAAGTGTGATCCTGAAACGAGTTCAGGATGACAAAAGAGTTCAGGATGACAAAAGAGTTCAGGATGACAAAAGCCCTTTACGGTACCCATAATAAAAAAGGGAATCAGTACATAATGATAACGTGCAAGCGCTACAAAGATAAAGAATATAAAGAGCCACGCCAGTATCATTCCGTAAACAATAAATCTTTTTCTCTTTATCATCAGCAGTCCCCACGTACCCAAAAGCATTACGATAAAATACGGTATGTTTATAAGAGCTATTAAAAACGGATTAATTGAAGCATAGACCTCCGAGGACGTTCTGGCTCTGTTTTCGTTTTTTGCAAAGTAAAGCAGTATCATACGTTCACTTGAGAAAAGGTATCCGAGTTTCTTAAATCCGAGAATTGCAAATTTATGCGGATTGTTTACGGCGTACTTTAAGCCCTCCTGATAAAACTTCTTATCCCGCTCGGCTTCATCCGCAATATTAAATATCGGATTTGTATCTTCGATTTTATGGTACCATGTTCCCGTTGCATCGGGATTACTGCCCGACCAGAATGTAGAGCCGCCGTGAGTCCCGATTGCGAATGTATTAAGCACAATTTTATTCCGTATCAGCCATGGGGCAACTACAATCACAGCACCGATAAAAAAGAGTACAGAATACTGAATTCCTCTTTTAATCCGTTTATGCTTATATCCTTCAAACAGTTTTCTCCCGTTGAAAAGCAGGAATAAAGGAATAACGGCAAGAGCGAAAACAAAAGAAGACCTTACAAGCACGGCATATCCGGCAACCATACCGATTAAAAATATCTTCGAGTCTATTTTTTCGTTCAGGAAGTAAACAATTATTATAAGTGCAAGCAGAGCGAAAAGAGTCTCCGAGAGAATAGTCTGCGTGTAGAGTATATTCGACGGAAAGAAAGCGTAAACTGACAGTGCGATTATGGATTTGCGCGTGTCAAGATAGTTCATACAAAAAAACAGGAAGAGCAGGCATGTAAATACTTCAATTACCGACTGCGCCAGCCTTGCCCATAACTGGTCTGCTCCCGTGAGTGAATAAATACCGGACAGGAAAAGCGGATAACCGATTGTTGATGATGCCGTGGGTTTGCCGTCGAGTGAATACTCCCCCGTCGTGATAATGCTTTTGGCGAGGCTCTGATAGTCAAGACTATCGGAGCGTATATCCGCAGTAAGCGTAAAAGCAAGTACAAGCTTAATAAGAAAAGAAGCAATCAGAATTGCCGCAATAGTTTTTTTTTCTTTTGATGATAAATTAGTTTTCATAGCTTGTTTTTCTGCCCTGTCCCTAACCTTGTCCTGGGGTACCCTCCGGGTCATTTATTTCAGGATTGTTCCGGGATCAGCATCTGTTTAAAGTTTTTCTGCAACGACAACAATTCCCGTCCCTTCTTTATTATCCGTGATTAAATCCAGCCGCATAAGAATCAGTACAAACCATAATGTAAATAAATAATAAAGCGGCAGTATAAGAATAAATATTTTTGATGCACCCGCGATTAATATAGGATACTTTATGCCAAACCTCCAGGATATTGTTCCGTACCTTCCGTAAGTATAAATAAATTCCGTAACTTTCAGCCCGGCGCGTTCCATCTTTGAAGTAATATCTTCTTTTGAATATCCGTTGCGTGCATGCTCTTCTATAAAACTTTCGTCGTCGTCATCGTGAGCGTCGCTTCCGCCGAAATTAGACGGAGTATTAACCAGAAGTTTACCGCCCTTTTTCAGGGCTTTCGCGAAATTCCGGAATACGAGTTCATCTTCGACAATATGCTCCATAACATCAACACTAAGAATAAAGTCGAATTTATTTTCGTAATTTATCTGCGTGAGATCCTCGACTGCAAATTCTGTGTTATCGTAACCGCATTTATCAAAAAAATAGCGGCAGTCTTCCACCTGCTCATCTTTAACGTCAACGGCTTTAAGAGTGCAGGCAGTAGAACTTTTTTTAAAATATTTGGCAAGAAAATATGAATACTGACCGAAGCCCATTCCCGCATCGAGTATATCAAGTTTACTATCTTTCGTATAGAGTTTCCTGATTGTTCTCCTTACGTGCCATGAGCGAAGGAACATAAGGTCGAGCAGAAAATAGAATATTTTTCTGAGAAAAATATTTCTTGAAACAATATCGCCGAAAACTCTTTTTACCGGATCGTATTTCATAAAAAGCTCTTAATTGTCAGATTTATCCTGAAATAAATGACCCGGAGGGTACCCCAGGACAAGTTTATTTAATAAAATATTTTTTACTGCCGCAAAAACCATATCCGTAGTAATCAGTTCCATGCAGTTGGGCTTTAAATCACATGTGTTTTTATAACAGACGAGGCAGTTCATATCAGGTGTAATTTTTTTAATCAGTCCGTAATCTTCTATTTCGGCAGAAGACGTAGGACCAAAGAGACACACTGTGAAAATCCCAAGCCCTGCTGATACGTGCAATGCAAGCGTATCGCCCGTTACAAGCACATCAACAAGACTGACATAAGAAGCAAAATCACGGAAGGTGTTGTTATTACCGGTTGAATACACACCGGGCACTGCGGATGAAAGATTTCTGTTAAGTTCCACTTCGTTTTTTCCTCCGAAAAGCAGGAAAGCGCATTTAAACTCCGAGGAAAGTTTCTTCATAAGTTCAATATACCCCTCCGGCCGCCATTTTTTATATTCCCATCTGTCGCTCGCGCCTGCATTAATTCCTATCAAATAATCGTATTTTGAGAGTCCGTTTTGCGAAGCAAATTCTTTTCCTTTTTCAGTTTCACGATTTGTAAGGTTGAGTATAATTCTGCCTTTATCGTATTTAAGACCGCAAATTTCGTGTATAATCTGCTGATATGATTTTTTATTAGCCGATTTGAATTTATCAAAAGCGCCCATTTCGAACCATTCCTCGGCTTCGTGATTGAACGGGAAGACCTTGCCGTTTTTATTTAAACCAAATCCTGTTTTCTTTTCTGCTTTTGCCGTGGAAGCGAGTGCCGAGCTTTGCGGCGATGGGTCGAGATTTATTACCAAACCGAATTCCTCCTCAGCAAGACGGATTGCAGTTGAAGGCTCTTCATAAACCAGAACTTCATCAACAAGGTCATTGTTTTTGAAAATATCTTTTGCGTTAAACTTCGTAAGCCATGTTATAAAAGACACGGGATGTTCTTTTTTCAATGCATGAAGGAGTGACGTAGTACGCAGAACATCGCCCATTGCATCAAGTTTAATGATAAGTATCTTAAAGGATACCGTTTCGTAATGCGGGCACGTATCGCAGATTACCCCTGTTTCCTTATGCGGCTTGCAGGGTCTGTCGCCCGGGAAATGCCTGCAGTCATATTTAAGTATCATAACGTTTCACTGATAATTTGTTCAATAAGTTCCGGAAAATGCTTAAACGGATGCCGCGCGAGTTTATCTTCAATGTTTTTCGCGAAATTTATTTTATCCCTGTTTTGAGTAAAATGTGCCACAACATCTGAAATCGCCGACGGATTATCCGGCTTGATAACAAAGCCCGTTTTTCCTTCAACTACGTCTTCCGAGAGACCACCAACATCGGTAACGATAACGGGTTTATTAAAGCCGTAAGATATATTCAGAACACCGCTTTGCGTTGCTTCACGGTACGGCAGTATAACAAGGTCAGATAACAGATAATATTTTCCGACTTCTTCATTCGGAACGAAACGCTGAACGACATTCACGTAATCCTTCATACCGAGCGTCTCAATTAATTTATAATATTTTTCGGGCGAATCGTAGAACTCTCCCACAATCAGAAGCCGTGCCGCAGGATTTTTCTCAACAATAGCCGGCATTGCTTCAATCAGCGTATCCAGCCCCTTGTATTTCCTAACGTAACCGAAGAACAACAATACAAGATTATCCTCACTAAACCCCAGTGTTTTTCTCTCTTTAATAATATCCGCAGAACTTTTTTCGGGTTCAATATTATAGCAATCATAAACAGGAAGCGCAGAGCGGTATATTTTCCTTTCGGGAAAGAACTCTTTTACGGTGTTTTCCACAATCCGGGAAAGAGCTATAAAAGAATCTGCGTTTCGGAGTCCGATTCGCGTCAGGAATCGGTCAACGAACCTGCCCTCGTGCGATATAACATTTTCCGTGATGAAGATTAATTTCCGTTTATAATGTTTTCTGATTAACTTTGAAACAATATAATGCGAAGGACCGAAAAAAGGATTCCACCAGTCAAAAATCACTAAATCGGCTTTTTCGGCACGAATCGCCTTAGCCGCCTTAAACCATGTAAACAGATTTACGGAATTAATAATTCTGTCGCTCGGAACTGTTTTTACAATAAGATTACTGATATCATTTTGCGTAGTCCCGGGAAACAATATTGACGGATATAACAATTTATAATTTATTACTTTAACGTCAAAATTCGGCTTTAAAATATCATATAAATGCGATACATAAAGCGAGTTACCTCCCCTGTAGGGATAAGCCGGACCTACTATTACAATTTTTTTTCTGATTCCCAAATAAATTCTGCTGTACTTTAAAAATTACGGCTTAAATATAAAAGTATTTGGTTTGAATTGTAATTCATAATGCTTGTCCTGGGGTACCCTCCGGGTCATTTATTTCAGGAAGGGTTTTTCAGTGTTTACCGGAAAAATTACAAAAACCGTAAAAATAATATTTTAACACTGAAATGTTGCAATAGATAATTGAAATAACTATTTTGTATAAAACGCGGGTAGATAAATTAATGCCAACTTTAAAACATCTGCTGACAGACAAAAGACTGTTGTTTGTCAAAACCGGTATGAACATATTCGATGTAGCCCGGTTTATGGATCTGCATAATATAGGAGCTGTACCGGTACTGAGTACGGAGAAGAAACTGCTTGGTATTTTTTCCGAGCGGGACCTGTTAAGAAGGGTTATCGTTCAGGAATTAGACATGAAAAAAACAATAATTGATGACGTTATGACAAAGGATGTTTACGTTATTGATTCAAGCGATACGCCGGAATACTGCATGCAGATTATGAAACAGCAGAAAATTAGACACATGCCCGTGGTTGAGAACCATGGACTAATCGGACTCGTCTCGATGAGGGACCTTCTGCTGTATGACAGCAAACTTAAGGAGGAAAAAATTGACCTTCTGAATACATATATTCAGTATAACGGATAATATTTTATGACGCGAAAGATTCTGCTGATTTCCGATGATAAACAGTTTAAGGATAATTTATTTATTACGGCGCTGACACTCACGAAGCTTAACCATCAGATTACTTTTACCGAAGACATATCGGATAAACACACCGACTTTATTTTGATTGACCTTGACACTTCAGCCGGTGCCGACGGTTTTGAATCAAAGATAAAAATGATAAAAGAATTCAGAGGAAGTTCCGAATATTCGAATAAGAAAATATTAGCCGTCTATTCGGACGAAATCACAGGTTTAAAAGCAAAGGTCTTTGGCGCCGGATGCGACAGTGTAATGACAAAAAACGAATTCAGAGCCGTCGCAAACAACATTCTGATTATATAAAAAATGCAATTATATACGGTTGTATATATTCATTTTTTATCCCCCCGAAATTTAATTTAGCATTTTCCGAACTGTACGGAAAATAATATTTTATAATTGTTGGTATTATAGTATATTATATCTAATTATAGTTCGGTAAATTCGGTAATCATTATGGACAAAACAATCGTCTTAAAATATTTTGCTGATATAAACAAGCAAAATTTTGATTTTATTACCATTACAAATAAAGAATGGTATTCTCTTTTTCTTGATGAGATAAGAAATTCAATCGCCATTGAAGGTATCTTCGCTAACAGAAATGATTTGCTTCATGTCATTAATAAAACTCAGAAATCAAATAGTCAGAAAACATCCGCCATACTCGGATATTTTGAGACAGCAAGTTCTGTTTATGAATATGCGAAAAAACTATTTAAGAATAATGAGTTCACAATCCGGCAATCTGATTTAAAGCAAATTCATACTTTGTTAATGCGATATGAAAAACAGAACGGATATTACAAAGGACCGCTTGGTGAATACCGGCTTGAAAATGTTGAAGTTTTTAATTCGAAGTTTACACCCGTAAATTATATATACATCAATGATGTAATGAACGTTTTTTTGAAATGGATTAATAAATCGCTTAAAAATAAAAACCCTGATAAAATCAGATTTGCCGCTTTAAGCCACATTCTTTTTGAGACCATTCATCCATTCAGAGACGGTAACGGAAGAACAGGCAGGATTTTTCTGTCTTATCTGCTGATAGGCACGGGGTTTTTGAATATAGCAATAAAAGGCGTTAAGAAAGCGGAAAGAGAAAGATATTACGATGCAATGGAAACTTCCGACACAGAATTCGAAAAAATGTTAAGAGAGGTTGAGAAAGGATTAATACTGACCTCCGGCGTGATTGAAGAATATGCCAAAAACACGGAAACTTCATTAATTGAAGAAATTATTACGGATGAATTATCTTACTCGTTCGAAAGAATGATTTACAATAAATCCGGTATTTTAAATTCCGATGCCTTACTGCCGCTGAGAGATGCGGCTAAGTTTTTTAACTATTCTCAGGATTATTTACGTAATCTTATAAACTCAGGCAATCTTCAAGGGCGCAAAAAAGGTAAACTCTGGTATGTCAAACTTTCCGATTTGGAAAAGTATGTGAATAACATATCGGGTGATAAAATAATATAGGAGAGAATGACTGCTTTATACAATTAATATATTTTATTACTCAAATACCTCTTTTTTTCATACTCTTTGGTTTTATCTTTTGCTAAAAAGTCCAAAATCCATATATACACGAGAAAAAAAGCAATCAAAAAAATAAACAAAAAAACACCCATAGATTTTTCTGATATTGACCCTGCTAATATAATACTAAATAAAAGTATAGTTATAATTGAACCCAAAATGCTCTTTGAAAAAAAGTTATCAAAATATTCACTCTTAACAGCATTTAAAATATTCAATCTACTATTTAATGCTGATTCATATCTCGTTTTTTGGTGTTCAGTCACTTTCTCGAATTCTGATTTGTCTATTATTTCCAAGGTTCTGAGAACGTCATGATTCATTTCGTCATATTCGAATATAGAATTGTCGTTTCCGTTGGCTACTGCGTTAAAGTAACATTCTTCTGATATTTCTATTACATATAGAAGAAGCCGCTTATCATCTGCTCCGAAAGCATTAAATATTTCAAGAAGATATTCCGTGTGCATAAACAGCAATTTATTATTCGTAATTTCCGAAATCATCTTCTCTTTAATTTCTTTCTTCTCATCTTCATTGCCAAGCCCGTATGCTTTTAATGCATAAGTCAACCCCTCTCTCATACTTGTTAAATTGCCGCCGGAGTCATTAATTGAAATAACAGCTTTACCCCGCCACGCTTTAAAATTGTTAATATCTATTTCGAGTACTTTATTGATATACGGCAATGCATCATCATAATTTCTTACTTTAATGGCATTATATGCAATATCTAAATAATTTTCTATGTTTTGGTCATTTTTAATTACAAGAGAATCCCTTACCCTGACGGCATTATCGCAATAAGCGCAATTGACTATATCCATATCCTTTGTAACGGTAAGGCTCGCACCGCAGGACGGACATTTAATAATTTCAAGTTTCATTTTTATAAATTAATTGTAATCTTTTTATTATTAACTATTTCTATACAATAATAAATAATTTTTTCTAAAAAAGAGTATCATTGAATGATACTAATTTTTCACTGCGCTATTTGTTAGTAATCTTTAACGTGGATTTGTCAGGGATAACCGGTTTACCCTCAGTATTCTGCGGGTGAGGTGTCCCTCGAAAAAAGAACCGGTCTTTCAAAGCACTTCTTCGGGGTCGAATATAGAACAATCAAAGCACTTCACCCTGCTGACTTTTTCCGTCAGAAAGAACCTCCTGAAGAACTTCTTTCGGGCACGTCAAAATCACTTCAAACTAATCATATTTCGCATATATTGAAATATATTATTTTATAGCGGTATAGAATAATAGGCGTCCCTCCCCGCGCATGGCTCAAAACCAATCTCCAAACCGCCGTTACAGGCGCCTTCCACTCCGCCCAGCGCACACGCCTGCAAGACCCCGGTCTCGCCGGACTCTATCCCGCATGGAAGTATATGACGCGTATGGATGGTGCAGTCCGCCCTGAACACATGGCATTGCAGGGTAAAGTATATTACGCTAATGATCCTATCTGGTCCGTAATCTATCCGCCCAATGGATGGAACTGCCGGTGCTATGTTATGCCTCTCTCGGATTACGAACTCAAAGCCGACAACATCACACCGGAAGAATTACAGTCCACAAAGACCCCCGAGCGCAAAGCCTTAATCAAAGAGGCAGATATAAACCCAGACTTCATTAATAACCCTGATTCAATATGGGGCAAATGGCTGAAAGATAAATTCAAAGACATGCCGCCGCACGTAGTTTACGACATCAACAGAAAAGCAGAAGATAAGTTCAAGACAAGCGGCGATTCAGGCTCACTATCAAAAGATAAAACCCCACCGCTCGATTACGAAAAACATATCGACAGCACGGAAAAATCCTTATTAAGAGGATGCGAAATCCGATACAAAGAAAAACCGTCTAATCAGCCCGGCTCTACAGAAATATCATACGACTTTAAAACCGCTAAAGTGGAATTAAGTGAATCAGCAGTTGACAAACCTGCAACCTTTAAACATGAAATCGGACATATCGTTTCAGTCGTAAATGGCAACCTTCATCTTACAAAAGACTTCAGGG
>JAPLFI010000172.1:0-1970 GCA_026390755.1 Ignavibacteriota bacterium | reverse complement strand
ACTTTAAAACCAGGAAAGCATTCCTCACCGGCGGCGGAGTTGCAGAAAAAGGAAAACTGATAAGTCTCAATAAAAGTAACCTGGGTTATTTATATAAAAACTCCGAGCTGTTTGCGGAGGCATATAGTCAGTATAAATTAAATCCTGACTTTAAAAAAGTAAATCCTAAACTATACAAATATTTTATTATTATGGAAAATACCGGCAACAAAGTAAATTACAAAGAGGGAAAAAATTTCTCTGGGGTAAGTTATGAGGAGGATGGTAATAAATGGATCAGGATTAGCTATTCTTACGGTGAGCTTAAAGAAATGTTTGAAAAGAAATTTGGGTATAAAGATATTGATAACTTGCCCCCTGAGGATGAAGACAGGGTAGCTGAAGAATTTAATAAATTCATGGATTCACTCGGGATGTAAGATGATTGATTTTAATCAATCTAAAGCCTCCCTTTAATCTTCCTCTCCACCACACTCATAATTCTCGGGAAATCTTCCGGCGGGATAACTAAGTAAGGTCTCGCCGGAATTCTTATTTTATACGCCTTGCCTGCCGTCTTCTTCACCCCGCGCTTATTCCTCGCTGATGCAAATACGCTCCGCCCTTTATTCTTTCCTGCTGTCACCTTCCGTGTCCTCACTATCCGCGGCGGCATGTTTATCACCCCGCCCGTCTGATGTATCGCGGCGTAGTTCCGTGCAAGCGGATTTGGAGTTATTACAACCATGCTGTTTCCCGAGTCTATGTTTGCCGAGACGTTCGATAAGTTTCCTGATATGACAAGTATTTTCCGCCCTCTCTGCTTCTTCGAAATCCTTGCGCGCGGCGTCCATGCAGGGCGTCCTCCGCCTTCATCTCTCCACAGAATCATCACGATTCCGTTTTTCAAAGCTTGTTTTTCTCTTGAGGTCCTTGAATTCTTCTTTAAAATCATGCCAGCCCGTGTCAAAAATTGAATATAGGCACGTAAGTATGATCACGATTAATCCAGCAAATAGTATAGTACAAGTATCCATTAAATTATCTCTTCCATGTAGAATTCTGTTTCAGTTCAATCCAGAAATCTTTCCAGCGGCTCCCGTAATTTAATATCGACCATAACAGCATAATAATAGGGGCGCAGATAAGAAAAAGAATTATATAAAATATGCTATTAAATAATTCATTTAACATAGCTTACACCTTTTTACTTAAACATAACTAACCCTTTTACAATTGTCAAATACATTAGACGAAGTAATTCTAACTCATCCATCATCAGAGTATATAAGGCAGAGTCCCGTTGTTCACAAATACACCCGCCATTTAATATTTGAAAAAAATATGCTTAATAATAAAATATATTCTGATTATATTTATAGATGTTTTTACGAGAAATCTTTCAAATAATTCATACTTCTATTGGTTATTTTTAATTACAAGTGAATCCCTTACTGCATTATCGCAATAAGCGCAATAAGCGCAATTGACAATATCCATATCCTTTGTAACGGTAAGGTTCGCTCCGCAGGACGGACATTTAATAATTTCAAGTTTCATTTTAATAAATTTATTGTAATCCTTTTATTATTATCTGTTTGTATGCAATAATAAATAATCTTTTCTAAAAAAGAGTATCATTAAATGATACTAATTTTTCATTCGCTATTTATTAGTAATCTTTAATGTGGATTTGTCAGGGATAACCGGTTTACCCTCAGTATTCTGCGGGTGAGGTGTCCCTCGAAAAAAGAACCGGTCTTTCAAAGCACTCATTCGGGGTCGAATATAGAACAATCAAAAGCACTTCACCCTGCTGACTTTTTCCGTCAGAAAGAACCTCCTGAAGAACTTCTTTCGGGCACGTCAAAATCACTCCAACCTAATCATATTTCGCATATATTGAAATATATTATTTTATTGCGGTATAGAATAATAGGCGTCCCTCCCCGCGCATGGCTCAAAACCAATCTCCAAACCGCCGTCACAGG
>JAPLFI010000340.1 GCA_026390755.1 Ignavibacteriota bacterium | reverse complement strand
TTGCGAACTGGAGCATCTCGGATGCAAGGGATTCAACTTCGGTACGGGCTACTATAAAGGACATTTCGAGGACGGCTATGCAATATTAAATGAAACGGCTGAGAACATAATTAAATTCAGGAATTTCTATAATGCGAATGCCGGTAAGCATTTCAGACATCAAGCAACAAGAAAACTGAATCCGGGAAGTGCAACAACTACCGCCGTCACTTATAAACTTACTGACTAAAAATCATTGCGAATCAAAAAACCAAATATAATGAAGACTCTGGAAGAAAAAATCAGTAAAGATGTCAATGAATTGAAGAATGAAGGTTTCCTAAAAGAATCTGCTGTCTCAAGAATATTTCAGCACATTGAACATAACACCGGCTTTGCTGTAATTTCTGCTTTTAGCAACAATTCTGAGTCCATTGACAAAAATCATCAGGAATTAAAAGCCAAAGTTCGCTCTTTGGGTCTTGGATTTACTGAAATTAAGTGCGGATTCGTTAAAGATGGAAAAAATATTAAAGAAAAATCATTATTTATCGCAAACATAAAGCAAAAAGATGCAGTAAAACTCGGCAATGATTTCAATCAACCGAGTATCTTATATAAAGATTCAAACGGTCTTTATGAAATCGGTACGAATGAAACTACCGGCATCGGTAAAATATTAAAGGAATTTAAGAGTAAACCCACCCAAAATAATTTTGCTTATACAGTGATTGTACTGAAGAAATATTATTCGCGGTTGCTGAAAAACGTTAAGGGTATGGATATTAACTATAAAGATGTATTCATCTTTGAAATTGAACCGGTTAGTTTTAATCGTGTTGCATATAATTCCCATATTCCGTTAAGTGAACTGGATTTGGATACTATTGTAATAACACGGAAAAAGAAATAATCTTATGAAAAGCGAAAAAAAATATCATCACACAAGCATTATTAAAACATGGACGCTGAATGACCACGAAAGCAATTATATTAAATTGAATATAAAAAAATAAAAAAATGAGTTTAACTAACAATTCACATAAAAGAAGAAGGAGAGGAAGTAGAATTATGGATCAAATAACATTAAAAGAACAGGTTCAAAAAAGCGAAGACGAAAAAAGGCTAGAACAGAGTGACTTTGACTACATGGATGAGATGAGCCTGCTGAACACCGTGAAACACGGGAATACAAGCACTGTATATCCATACAGAATGGAATATGTTCCTATGTTCATCTATGAATTTCTGAAAACATATCTCTACGGCTTGAATACCGGTGTGCTGAAAGACGAAAGGCTGAAAATCAACTCATTCATGGGGCTGTCTTCCGGCACTAATCCCATAGCCACCGCCCCGCAAATCGCGGGATTCAATAACGAAGGACTTGCAATAGTCGAGAATAGGTTTATTCTTGTCGATTTGTATTTCGACGGTGCTCGCTATCAGGTTAGTGTGTTTTTTATCGCTAATGGCGGCAATGGACCGTTTTTTACTATAAAGCATTATATATCCGCTCTTGGTATTGACGGAAAGGCTATGAAGACACAAGAGGTAATAGATTATCTCGCCGATGAAAGTATTAAGAATTCTATTTATCGTAATAAAATAATCAACATGTCTTTCTCAAATGATAGTAAACTCGATATAAAGGTCGTTGACCGTTCTAAATTTGAGAACGAGAAACTTGAGGAAATCTTTATACCAAAAGCAGTCAAATCGGAAATTGTGAAATTCAAAAATTGCGTTGAAAAGCACGGCACATTTAAAATAGGTTTACGGTATATGCTTTGCGGAGAGCCGGGCACCGGCAAGACAAAAAGCGTTCGCACTCTGATGAATCTATGCTATGGCAAGGCAACTATCATTATGGCGGAAGGGGATATTAAGTTCAAGAATGTATTTGAGTTCGCTAAATTATTTTCGCCTGCGATTATTTGCTTCGACGACCTCGATTTAATAATAGGCAGCCGTGACCATAGTTTTGATCGTGAATCTCTCGGCGAATTTCTTCAACAGCTTGATGGATTTCAGAAGAATGATGTCTTTCTGCTCTGCACAACGAACGACAAGGATTTAATTGACAAAGCCGCATCGAGACCGGGAAGGTTCGACCTGGTGCTTGATTTCGGAAAGATCAATAAATCCAATTATGTTGATATCATCCGCGCAAACTGCAAGGACGAGAATATCATAGCATTGTTCGACGAATCTCTGCTCGATAATTTAAAAAAGAAAAAGGTAACGGGTGCGTTTATAGTAAACCTCATCAAGCAATTAGAAATAAAAAGTACACTTGAGCCGGAAGCTGACTTGAGAGATTATGTAAAGGATTTCATGAAGATATCGTATAAGGGATTTTACGAAAAGTATAAAGATGAAGATGTACTGATTGAGATGGGGTTTTCGAATAACGGAGATGAGTGATAATAATTATTAATTGTTAATGCTGATTTGTAAATTAGCGATGATATATTGAGAATAAAAAGAAAGGAGGATTAATACATCCCTCTTATTTATAAGTATCTGTAATTTCCTTCGCCTTTGCAAGCATGGAATCTATGAGGGATTTGGGCTTTATCACTTTCACTATTCCGCCCCAGCCCATCAGCCATGAAATGAATTCATAAGAAATCCGGACTTTCACTTTCATTATATAATGATCCGATTTTTCGGTAATCTCCTGAGTTTCAATGTACAGTTTATTTTCAAGTTCACTGCCGATTTCTTTCGGGAAACGGAGCACTACATCTTCCGGCTCGCCGCCGGAATAAACGCCCCAGACTGTGCTGAAATATTCCGTCAGGTCGGGATATTTCTTAATTTTAGATGTTT
>JAPLFI010000080.1 GCA_026390755.1 Ignavibacteriota bacterium | reverse complement strand
GGGAGAAGCATTTTGGGAACGACAAGTTTTCGGTTAACTTTAACAACGAAGTTATATACGCGCTTGAAAACGGCGAAGGTGTGAGAATTCCTTTTTTTGCGAATATGAATACAGTAAAGCTTTCGGATATAACGGTTAAGGGAGAGTTACAGAAGATAATTTCCTTTCATACATTACGACCTAACTCTTCCGAGCTGAGGAATATACTTAAACTGACTTTAACCGAACTGAAACTGCCGCTTAATGATATACTTACGTTATATGACGGAAAGGAATCCATACATGTTGAGTTTGTACCATGTGAAATAGTGTTAAGTGTTAAGTGTTAAGTGTTAAAAATAAATTAATATAATATTTTGCACTGCCCGTTTTGCCAGACAAATATTAAAAAATCAGCGGACAGCATAATCTGTACTGACTGCGGAACGCCTCACCATCAGGAATGCTGGGATGAAAACGGCGGTTGTACTACCTATGGATGTGTGAAAAATTCCCATTCGCAGAAGCCAGAAGCAATTGATATTGGCAACGAAACACTGGCAAACCTGCAAAAGACACTTGAGAAAGCCCCGGCAGAGCAAAAAGAAACCGAAAATCCAAAAGAGCAAAATAATTTTGAAAACGAGTTCAAGAGGCGTTACGAAGAAAAATCAAGGTTCAATAAACGAAGGAAACTTATTTTTTACGGAAGCCTTACATTACTTGTATTGTTCGCCTGCGTAGCGCTTTTTTTCACTTATCAAAAAATTGACAGCGTGGGAAAGTATGGATATATTCAAATACAAAGCTTTATTAGACAAGGATTATTTATACTACGACAAGGACAACCATGCCGTTACACAGGAAGAAAGGATAAAACGAATAGCATATACATTTGAGAACTACAAATTTATCAAAATTCACGTATCGAATATAAGAATTACGATTGATACGGCATCCCAAAAGAGTTCTGCACAATATGCAAACGTAATTTTTGACCAGAGTTACGTATCCGACAAAAAGGAGGAATCCGGTAAAAAGACATTGCGTCTATACAGGGGTGAGGAAACAATATGGAAGTGGAAAAAAACAATATGGAAGTGGAAAATTTACCGTGAGTATTTTGAATAGTATTATGATTTATTAACTAACTTATCGCTCATAAATTCCTTGTGCTGTTTTTTACAAATGAATGCGGTAGAACAATTCATTTTCAATGTTTGCCGTTTTGAATATAAACTATTGTTTTTAATGATATAATTTAGGTTAAAACTATATTAGTTATGTCAAAAACAATTCTGAATAAAATTGTATTTTTATTATTTACGGCAGGGATAATGGTTAATTCACAGCCTGCGATATCACAACCGCATTTTGATTGGGTTAGAAATTATCCGATTAATGGATTATACGGTAATACTGCCGCGGCAATAGATTCATCGGGTTTTGTTTATGCATACGGACCGACAAATGCTTACCGTATTATATTGAAATATGATTCACTTGGAAATATTATTTGGACAAAAGATTTTAACATAATAACCGGAAGTTCTTATGTCGGCATGGCGGCATATAAAAGCCGTTATTTTTATATTACGTATTCAACTCAGGACCACAGTTTCGGTTTATCAAAATTTGACACAAGAACATGAATTATTTTTCATAAAGCCGACGAAAATATTTTCGCCGGCTTTATGTGAATAGCCAGACAGATTATTATTCAGCAAGTTGAACTTTTTTCACTATAACTCATTGTTAGCTTTTTAATAAATCAATGCGCACAAAAAGGCTTTTATTGTATGTTAAATATTATTATAATACGTTAAGGTTTATGTATTAATCATTAAACAATAAAACAAAATGGCACCATTAAAAGAAAAATACAGCAACGTTCAGTTTGATTTTGAAATGGAGGGCTGTGTGGTGCTACTGATAACTATAAAACCTTAGGCTATGAAACAGATGCCGCAGAATATATTGATTTTGACAAAAATTTTTCAATACCGACCGGCAATTTATTTTTTACTAATATTTTTATTGATAAGTAATATAATATACCCACAATGGATAAATCAAAATTCAGGAACAGGAAGACATATATTCGGTCTTGATGTGGTAGATTCTAACATAGTTTATTGCGCAGTTGAACTCGGCGAGAATAAGAAAACAACAAATGGTGGAATTAACTGGTTCAGTATTCTTCCTCCTGTAATTAATGAGGATTACGGTGATTGTTCATTTATAAATGCAAATACAGGTGTATTTGTTGGACCTCCAGGACGATTAGTAAGAACTGAGGATGGAGGGGCAACATGGTCTATTATATACCATCCATTGTCCGGTCTCAGAAATGTCCAATTTGTGAACATAAATTGGGTTTATGCCTGTGGGACATCGGGAATAATTCGCTCAACAGATAGCGGGTTGTCTTGGATTTTATTACAACTTTTTAACAATGGAGTAGGCTCTCTTTTTTTCACAGATTCATTAACGGGTACAATTGTTGGTACAAGAGGATTTATAATGACTACAACCAATGGCGGTATAAACTGGACACAAAGATATTTGATGCTTCCTGTACAGTTTGGAGACAGCAGTTTATATGCAGTAACTTTTGTAAATTCTTTGACAGGTTATTCATGCGGTAATAATGGTATAGTAGTTAAAACAACAAATGGCGGTGTTAACTGGACATATTTACCGACAGGTACGATAGCTCAATTTTCATGTGTTTATTTTGTCAATGTAGATACAGGTTATTTAACTGCCAGCGCAGGAAGATTATATAAAACTACAAATAGTGGATTAAATTGGACTATGCAAGCAACAGGAACAATTGATCCATTGTTTGGTGTTGAATTTATAGATTACAACACCGGCTGGGTCTGTGGTTTTAACGGCAGAATACTTAAGACAACCAATGGCGGTTCAACATGGATACAGCCATCACTTACAGAGATACCCGCAGAATACAAACTTGAACAAAACTATCCGAATCCGTTTAATCCGGTTACAAAAATACATTTTTCAATTCCAAAATCAGGTTTTGTCAGTCTGAAAATTTATGACATACTCGGCAGGGAAATCAAAACACTCGTGAACGAAGTGAAACAACCGGGTTACTACACGGTTGACTTTAACGGTTCTTCTCTGGCAAGCAGTGTTTACTTCTACAGAATTGTCGCCGGTAATTTCATAAACGTGAAACGCATGATTTTAATCAAATAAATTTTCATTTCCATTCATTTCATCATGAACGGCAGATAGAACTTTTCGGGGTTTTTCTGCCGTTTTTTATTTATACACAAAACAAGCAAAAACCGTCAAAAACAAATGTTATAAAAAAATTACCCTAATTATGATACAAATATTAGCTATATTTACCCTAATTATGATACAAATTATTCAAAAAACAACCCTAATTTTGTGCAATGTTTAATCGAATAATTATAAAAGAATTAGAAAACTGGGCTTTTAGAAAAAATCGAAAGCCGTTAATTCTTCGTGGTGCACGGCAAGTCGGAAAAACAACACTGATAAAACAGTTTTCTGAACAATTCGATGAATTTATTTATCTGAATCTGGAGACCGAAGAAGATAAAAATTTATTTAATAAACCGAATAATGTTAAAAAGATTATTGAAGCGGTATTTTATATAAAAAACAAAAAATTTATCAAAAATTCAAAAACATTAATATTCATAGATGAAATTCAGGAGTCTCCGCGTGCAATGGAAATGTTAAGATATTTCTACGAGGAAATACCAGAACTGTTTGTTATTGCGGCGGGTTCATTGCTCGAATCAGTTTTTAATTTCAAAATAAATTATCCTGTCGGCAGAGTTGAATATTTAGTTTTAAGACCGGTTTCGTTTACTGAATTTCTGGGGGCTATGAATGAGCATACGGCATTAGAGCAATTAGAAAAAATTCCGTTAGAGAATTTTGCATATAACAAAATAATGAAATTATTTCATACATACACATTAATCGGCGGAATGCCGGAAATCGTAAAATATTATTCCGAAAACAAAGAGTTAACAGGATTGAAATATATTTATGAATCTTTAATTACCTCTTATCTTAATGACGTTGAAAAATATGCTAAAAATTCAACAAGGGCGGCAATTCTCAGACACGTTGTAAAATCCTGTTTTTCCGAAGCCGGCAGGAGGATAAAGTTTCAGGGATTCGGAAATTCGAATTATAAATCCCGTGAAATCGGAGAGGCACTGAAGACATTAGAGAAAACTTTATTAATAAATCTGATATACCCTGTAACTTCGCAGACGTTACCTCTGATACCAAACAAAAAGAAATCCCCGCGACTTCAGATTTTAGACACGGGGTTGTTAAATTATTTTGTCGGAATCCAGCATGATATAATTCAATCAGAGGATTTGAATAGTATATACAAAGGCACAATGATTGAACATTTAACAGGGCAGGAATTGCTTTCATCTCAATATAATGCATTAAGCTCTTTACATTTCTGGGTACGCGAGAAAAATACTTCCAGCGCGGAAATAGACTTCTTATATCAATATCATAATAAACTGATACCCGTAGAAGTAAAATCAGGAAAGACGGGGACGTTAAAATCATTGCATTTATTTATGGACACCGTACCGCATAATATTGCAATAAGGCTTTATTCGGGAGATTTCAATATATCGGAAGCCGAAACTCAATCCGGAAAGAAGTTTAAGTTAATAAATCTTCCATATTTTTTAACTTCACAAATAGAGAATTATATCAGATTATCGGAAAATGAATAAAAAACACTTCGTAAAAATATTTTATTGACAAACCCTTTTAACAGCGGAATGTTTTTCACTCGATATTCTGCCATATCTTGAGCGGCGGCGGTAAAATGTGCTTAAAAAATGACTTGACAGTTTTTTTTTCGTTATTTTCGGCATAGATTGTTGCTCTCTTGTTCTTTCCCGTTAATTCCGGATAAGATTTTTTCCGCCACACTCTTTTTTAATCTTATTGAAGTTTCTTTGCAGCAAATCCAATAAAAGGTGATGGAATTAAACTGTTATTAAATAAGGACAAGGTTATTTCTTACCTACTTTATCCATAATATATTTAGCTACGGCAGAGGCGTCTTTCATTTTCGCCGTTGTACTTAGGAACTGTTTCCTGATAAGGCGGACCTACTACTTTCTGGTCGAACTTATGACAGGCAATGCATTTTTCGTTATATATTTTCTCTCCGTCGGCGGCATTAACCTGTACGATTGAACCAATCTGTTCTTTTGCGAGTTCGTCCGCTTTCGCATTAACAACAAGCAGGTGTTCCTTTACTGCATTCCTGAACGTCATCTCGTCTTTCACGATTGTAAACGCGAATGCAAGGAACATAAGGAAAAATATTATTCCCGAAAAACGGAATTCCGAATTTTTATAAACGTAATAAAGAAAATTGCACACAAGAAAAACTGTAAAAAGAGTTAGCCCCGCGTAAACAAATACAGACGAAGAAAGACTTCCTTCGGCGAGCAGAAGAACTCCCAGAAAAAGAAATAACGGCTGTAACAGGGAGCCTATGAATGCCGACGGAATTGCAACACTTTTTATTATAGATTTATATTCCGCATCAGCGTTCGCGATACCGCCTTCCCACTCGAAGAACAGGTATAACATTGCTCCGCCCGTGACAGCAAACGAAGCGGACAGAAAGTAAAAATAATTAATCCATATTTTTCCGGATATAAAAAGTTTAAGAATATTATCAGCCGCCGCCCAGCTTGCGGGGTCAGATGCTATAGTCGTGCCGGCGACAAAAAGGAAAGATGCAGAAAATAACGTGATTATTCCGTAAGAGCCGTATCGTGAATTTGAGGCTGTTAGACTTTTTTCGTATTCCCTCAATTCAGGGGAAAGTTTATCCTGTCCGCCTATAGCATTTTTAAGGCTTCCGAGAATTCCTTCAATGCGGAATGTGTGTTTATAATTGTATATAAGAATAAAGCCGGCTATATACAGAATCAATGATAGAAACAGCAAACTAACGGAAATCACTTTCGCGCCGTAGAGTATTTGCGCGTATATAAAGACCGCAGACGCGAGCGGAAGTATTCCGAGAGCATATCCCGCGCTTTTGCTCACTGTTAGTTTATCAGCTATATCTTTAGCAAGACGGAAATAGAACTTTTTGTAAACCTGATTTCCCGTTTTCTTTCCTTTTCTGTTGAAATAAACCGAGAACACCGAGCCGCCGAGCATCATACCCGAAAACGGCAGAAACATCAGCAGGGAAATAATCTGCACGACAATGAGCAGGTTAACATGGTCCTGACCCGGAGGAACGACAAACGTATCAAACATATAAGTGTTAAGTTTTAAGTGTTAAGTGTTAAGTGTTAGTAGAACTTTTTATGAAATAATTAATTATAAGAAACGACTGAACAAGGGCGATTGCAAGAGCCACTACTACAGTCAGGCTCGCAAGATTAAAACCCGCAAAGGCGACTGTAACCATAGTAAGTCCGACGAGTCCCGCCCAGACAAGTATATACAATCCGTATCCCGGAGCAGAACTTTTCTCTGAATGTGTGTTATTCATATTTTTAGTTGTTAAGTGTGATCCTGAAACAAGTTCAGGATGACAAAAGTGTTAAGTGTTAAGTGTTAATGCTAATGTTAAGTGTTAATGCTAATGTTAAGTGTTAATGCTAATGTTAAGTGTTAATGTTAAGTTAATCAGTGAATTAAATAGAATAACGGGAACAGGAATATCCAGATAATAACAACAAGATGCCAGTAGAGTCCCGTGTTTTCAAGTTTATAATTATTATCAAAAGTCTGTTTATCCTTAATTACAAATACGATCATAAAAAGTATAAATATAAGCCCGACGATAACGTGAAGAGCGTGAAATCCGGTCATAAAATAGTACAATCCATAGAACATTACTTCACCGTCCGACAGGTTAGCCATTTCGGGTCCTCCCGGATAAATGCCCTGATAAATTTTTATGCTCCATTCAATATATTTATTGACCAGAAACGCTCCTCCGGTAATGACGGTAAAAGAGAGCATGTAAATACTGAACGTTTTATTTTTTCTAAGCAATGCGTTACCGGCGAGACCAATGGTCAGACTGCTTGTAAGGAGCAGTATGGTATTAACCGTACCAATGAGAGTATCAAGGCTCAAAGCGGCAACCTTGAAATTGTCGGGATACTTATACCTGTAAGCGGCATACAGTACGAACATCCCCCCGAACAGAATGAGTTCTGTAAACAGGAAGAGCTTCATTCGCATTTTTGAGCCTTTGTCATTCATTTCTAATGTTAAGTGTTAAGTGTTAAGTGTTAAGTGTTAAGTGTTATTATACCAAAGTTCAATGTTCAGTGTTCAGTGTTCAATTGATAATTGTACATTGATAATTGATAATTGTTCTTCATACCAAATACTAAATACCAAATACCAGTTAAAGATGGAAATCGAGACCGACAAATAAATAGTGTTGAGTGTTTCATTTCTTATTTTTCGTTAAGGAATCCGTTTTAAAATCCGCCGGAATGACAAGGGACTTAACAGATTTTTCTTCAATAAGTTTATCAGCTGCCATTTTTATGGGAATCTGGTTCGGCAGTTTTACGCCTGCTGACAGACTGTATGTCTTATCAACTTCTTTGATTTCATTCGGGTCAATCGGCGGAAAACCAGTATTAAATGTTCTTATGTAATGAATAATATTAATTCTCTCTTCCGGGCGCAGATTATTGTAAGATGCCATTCCCCTTGCAGTTATACCTTCGTGAAGAGTTTTATACATCTTTGAAAAAGCCGGTCCGTTCGTCCATCCTGTCAGTACGGTAAAATTCCTCGGGGGAGGGTTAAGAGTTTTTCCGGCGATTCCGTCGCCTTTGCCTTCGGCACCGTGACAGGTGACGCAGTTTGCATCGAATAAAGTTTTTCCTACGGCGATTTTTTCGGGTGTTGAGACAGTTTCCTTTGCAAGGTCAACAGGCGGAGTAGTTACACCTTTAATTACGGGCAGGTCAGATGTGGTTTTTGCCGTATCGGTGTTAAGAGTGAGCGGAATTATCTTATTGCGCGAAAAATATTCGAGGTTGCCCAGATAAACCCATCCGCCAATCACGATTAGAACGAGCAGAAGCACGTAAAAGAAACCA